>JAPYWM010000204.1 GCA_028276345.1 Sphingobacterium sp. | reverse complement strand
CGGTGGGGGCGTCGAAGATGTCGCCATTGCCGATGATGGGGATGGTGATGGTGGGGTCGGCTTTGAGGCGGCCGACCCACTCCCAGCGGGCGGAGCCTGTGTAGCCGTCGGCCTTGGTGCGGGCATGGACGGCGAGCGCGGCTATCCCCACGGCTTGGAGGCGGTGCGCCACCTCCACGATGCGAATAGAGCTGGCATCCCATCCCAAGCGGGTCTTGACCGTCACGGGGAGGGAAGTAGCCTCTACGATCTGGCGGGTGAGATATTCCATGCGGTCAATGTCCCGCAGGATACCGGCACCGGCGCCTTTGCAGACGACTTTGCTGACAGGGCAGCCGTAGTTGATGTCCAGCCAGTCGGGCTGCACGGCCTCAATGAGCTGGGCTGCTTCCCGCATGGCCTGCTCGTCATGCCCGAAAATCTGAATACCAATGGGACGTTCGGCCTGGCCAAACTGGGCTTTATGCCAGCTTTTGGCGATATGGCGAATGAGCCCTTCACTGGAGATGAACTCGGTAACGACGGCATCGGCGCCCATTTCTCGGCACAGGCGCCGGAAGGCCGCATCGCTGACGTCCTCCATAGGCGCCAGAAAGAGCGGCGGGACATCGCCTTCGCCGATCGTAACGGCTCCAATACGCACTTTACAAAGATACGAGGCCAAGGGCGCTCTGGGCGTGATAAGCTAAGGAATGCATGGGGCGGCAGGCTTCGGTGAAAAGCTGCGGGACGTGGTGGGCGTTGGTCATGGAGGGCGGCGGGGGGGGGGGGGGGGGGCGCCCGGGGGGCCCCCCCGCCGCCTAAAATCCCCTCTTCCCAGAGAGAAAACGGATGTGGAGAGGAGGGCTACTCCGTCACCACTACCTTCACGGGCGGCAGGATAGCTCCCCTCGTACGAACTTCCACGACATACACGCCCGGCCTTCCAGTCAGGTCTACGGAAAAAGTCGGCCCCTGCCCGTAAATATTCACTTCACCCCTGCCGCTTCTCCGCAAAGTCGGCCAAGGGTTATCAAAGACTTCACCCGCTGACACTTTCGTAGCTTTGCCCCGTGCCCCTCCACTTGTACAATACCCTTACGCGCCGAAAAGAGCTTTTTGAGCCGCTGCGCCCACCTTATGTGGGCATGTACGTATGCGGGCCGACTGTGTATGGCGACCCGCACTTAGGTCATGCGCGGGCTGCCGTGGTCTTTGATGTGCTGTACCGATACCTCACCTACCTCGGCTACAAAGTGCGCTATGTGCGTAACATCACCGATGTCGGGCACTTGGAGGGCGATGCCGACGAAGGCGAAGACAAAATCCTCAAAAAAGCCCGCTTAGAAAAGCTGGAACCCATAGAGGTGGCCCAGTACTACACGGCTCGGTATCACCAGGCTATGGACGCCCTCCATGTCAAGCGCCCCTCCATCGAACCCACCGCCACCGCCCACATCCCTCAGCAGATCGCCATGATCGAACGTATCCTGCAAAATGGCTTTGCTTACGTGGTGAATGGGTCGGTCTATTTAGACTTAGAGGCCTACCGAAAGGCCTATCCCTATGGGGTACTTTCTGGGCGGCAGGTGGAGGAGCTACTGGCAGGAAGCCGAGAGCTGGAGGGCCAGCAGGAAAAACGCCATCCGTATGACTTTGCTCTCTGGAAGCGGGCGGAACCGACGCATCTGATGCAATGGGATTCGCCGTGGGGCCGGGGCTTTCCCGGGTGGCATATTGAGTGTTCAGCCATGAGCATCCACTACTTGGGCGTGCCGTTTGACATTCATGGCGGGGGGATGGACCTGGTTTTCCCCCACCATGAGGCGGAGATCACCCAAGCCCATGCGTGTTTTGGGACAGAAGCTCAGCATCAGGCTCGCTTCTGGGTTCACAATAATCTCGTGACGATAGGCGGCCAGAAGATGAGCAAGTCGTTGGGCAATTTCATTACGATTGAGGAAGTTTTTACGGGGCGGCATGCGCTTTTATCGCGGGGGTATCCGCCGATGGCGCTCAGGCTACTCATTTTACAGGCGCATTATCGGAGTCCATTGGACTTTTCGGATGAGGCGCTGCAAGCGGCGCACAAGGCCTATTTGCGACTTCTGCAGATTGGGGAGCTTTTAGGGCGGATTCAGCCGGGGGGTATCTCGGAATGGGATGTGGCCAGCTGGGAAGCCAGCGTCTTTGCGGCCCTGGATGATGACCTCAATACTGCGCAGGCGCTGGCTCAGCTCTTTTCCCTACATGATGAGGCGGTTCGGCTCTACAAGCGGGAGGTCACCCTGCGTGGGGAAGACCTCGAGCGTCTGCGCCGCACGTGGAAGGTCGTCGTGGAGGATATCCTGGGCCTTTTGCCGCTAAAAGCCGTGGAGAAGAGCCGCTGGGATGCAGTGATGAGTTTGATTATTACCCTTCGTCGGAAGGCCCGCGCAGAAAAGAACTATGCTTTGGCAGACTTTATTCGGGATGAGCTGGCAAAGGCGGGTATCCGCTTATTGGATTTTCCGCATGAGACGCTTTGGGAGCTGGAGGCGTAGGGGAGAGAAGCTGCTGGTGGGGCTGGTGCTGATGGGCCTTTTGGTCGGATGTGGAGAAAGGTCGCCTGCTTCGGGTGGTAAGGCTGTTTCACCGCCCGCTAAGCCGGCTCTGCGGACGGATGTGCCGGCATTTCGTGCGGAGAGTGCGTATGTGTGGGTGGAGAAGCAGCTTTCGTTTGGGCCGCGGATACCGGGGACGGCGGCGCATCGCGCTTGCGGTGATTGGTTAGTAGCTAAGCTGCGTGGCTACGGGGCGGTGGTCTATG
>JAPYWM010000203.1 GCA_028276345.1 Sphingobacterium sp. | reverse complement strand
TTAGCGGCGCGGGAGATTGCTCGGCAGATTCGGCTGCGCGACCTGGGGGGGATTATCGTGGTGGACTTTATAGACCTGCGTAGCCCGGAGAATCGTCAGCGGGTGTGGGAGCAGCTGGTGGAAGCCATGCGCAGCGACCGGGCTAAGCATCATATTCTGCCCATGAGTGAGTTTGGTCTGGTACAGATTACCCGGCAGCGCCGTCGAAGCCCCCTTGTTCCCACCTCCCCCGCTCCTCCCTGTCCACTCTGTAAAGGGCAGGGGACCTTAGCCCATCCCGAAGTCGCCCTCCATCAGATAAAAGAGGCCTTGCGCTACCACGGGGCCCGCTACCCCCGCAAATCCCTGCGTTTGGTGGTACATCCCCTCCATGCCGCCTACTGGCGCAGCCAACACCCCTTCCACGGACAATGGGTATGGGGCTTCCTTCCCCACCGCTGGCTCCTCCTCCACCAAGACCCCCACCAGCTCCCCTTCACCGCTAAAATCTATACCTTGGATGGCCTCCTCGTGGCCGAAGTATAGCAAATACCTTTGCTGGCGTGCAGGTATCTGTGGTCATTCCTGGTTACAACGAAAGTCAGTCCCTCCCCCATCTGATGGAAGCCCTTCATCAAGTTCTCAGTACGCTGTCGGGGCCGTATGAGGTGATTTTCGTGGATGACGGTTCCCGGGATGAGACGCCTATCGTCCTGCGCGACCTGGTTCAGAAATATCCCTATCTCAAAGGCATTCGGTTAGCCCGCCACTACGGCCAGACTGTGGCTATCTGGGTGGGCATTCAGGAGGCTCAGGGCGCGATAATCGTCCTCATGGATGCTGATCTGGAAAATGACCCTGCTGACATTCCCCGCCTTTTGGAAAAGATGGCCGAGGGATACGATGTGGTGAGCGGCTGGCGCCAAGAGCGCTGGAAAGGTCAGTGGCTTACCCGCCGTCTCCCTTCCCTCTTTGCCAATAAGCTCATCAGCTGGCTCTCAGGGGTCCACCTTCATGATTATAGATGCACCCTCAAGGCCTATAAACGAGAAGTCATTGCTTCGGTTCGCCTTTACGGACGTATGCACCGATTCATTCCCATTTATGCGAAGTGGGAGGGGGGGCGCATCACGGAAATCCCTGTTCGTTACCAGCCTCGCCGCTTCGGCCGAAGCCACTACGGGATGATGCGCATCGTATCGGTGCTTCTGGACCTGATTGTGATTTTATTTCTGGATAAGTATCTCCAGCGGCCCATGCAGTTCTTTGGGGGCGCAGGCCTTATATCTATTGCATTGGGCTTAGGCACCTTCCTCTGGGCTCTCTATTACAAACTTGCCGGCCTGAAAGACTTCGTCCAAACGCCCCTCCCCATCTTTACCGTGCTCTTTATCAGCATCGGCGTCCTCATGATTCTCATGGGCGTCATGGCGGAATTGCTGATTCGTATCTATTACGAAGCTACCCAGCGCATGCCGGCCCGTATTCGGGAAAAGATCACTTCACCCACCTATGTCTGAGCGCACGGCTTTTGACAGGGCCCAGGCCTTAGCTTCCTATCCGGATGGCATAGAGCGTAACTTCTGGCATCAGGCCCGAGGACGTATCGTTATCCGACTTTGTGAAGTTTACCGGGCTGAGCTGCTTTTAGAGATTGGTGCGGATAGAGGCAGGAATACCGAGTACACCCCTTCCCCCGGGCTGACGGCCGTGCTTCATCAGGGGATGGCGCAGCACTTTGTGTGGGAGAGTCGGGTGCGGCCGAGGAGTGTTCCGGGTTCATCTCTGCTCTGTATCGATAAGCCCGTCTGAGTTATGTGTGGGATTGCTGGCTTCTGGGGAAGCGGGGACCATGCCCTCGCTCAAAAGATGGCCGCCGCGCTGCATCATCGGGGCCCTGACCACCAAGGCACCTGGCAACATCACGACCTCCACCTGAGCTTTGCGCGTCTAAGTATCCTCGATCTGGATGCTCGCAGTCATCAGCCCTTCCGCAGCCCCGACGAAAAGTATGCCCTCGTCTTCAACGGCGAAATCTATAACTTCCCAGACCTCAAAGCCCAGCTCCAAGCCCAGGGCTACACCTTTCGCACGACCTCCGATACCGAAGTCCTACTCTATGCCTGCATAGCGTGGGGGCGGGCGGCCCTCCCCCGCTTGCGGGGAATGTTTGCCTTTGCCTTTTACGATGCGGAGAAAAAGGAGCTTCTCTTAGCGCGGGACCGCATGGGGAAAAAGCCCCTATACTATATCAGCCGGCCCGGTCTTTTTGCGTTTGCCTCGGAGCCTAAGGCCCTCTGGCTGCACCCCGCCGTGCCTAAAACCCTCTCCCTCCCGGCCTTAGCTGCCTACCTCATTTTGGACTATATTCCCACGCCCTACGCGCTTACGGAGGGCCTCCATAAGTTAGAAGGCGGCCATTACCTCGTCGTCCGAGATAAAGCTATCGTCGAAGGCCCTACGGCGTATTGGCAGCCACCTTTTGATAAGCCGCTTACGATACCCTTTGCGGAGGCGCGGGAGCGGCTGGATAGCCTCCTGTCCGAAGCCACTAAAATCCGCTTAGTGGCCGATGTGCCCGTCGGCGTCTTCCTAAGTGGGGGGATAGACAGCTCTACCATCGCCTATTATGCCCAAAAGCACAGCTCTACCCCTATCAAGACTTTCTCTATTGCCTTCGTGGAGAAGTCGTACGACGAGAGCACTTATGCCCGGA
Source organism: Sphingobacterium sp. (assembly GCA_028276345.1). Lineage (GTDB taxonomy): Bacteria > Bacteroidota > Bacteroidia > SpSt-205 > SpSt-205 > JAPYWM01. The sequence continues at coordinate 110 of JAPYWM010000203.1, read as the reverse complement.
AGGTAGCTGAGTTCTTGGGTACTGACCACTATGAGGAAACGCTGACCCCGCAACGTACCCTGGAGCTGCTGGACGAGGTTTTTGCTCGGCTGGACGAACCCTTTGCGGAT
>JAPYWM010000016.1 GCA_028276345.1 Sphingobacterium sp. | reverse complement strand
ACCCCGACCTCCCTAATCGCCTGGCTATTTGGCTGATAGATGGACATCTCGCTCACCCGCGCCATCGCCTCCGCCAAAGCTTCCTGGAAGCGCTTCTACAAAAGCGGGGTATTCCCTTTTCCCGGCTCCTATGCCCCACACCCCTTCCCTACCTATCCGAGATGCTCTGGCTCCTCCATGCCGTGGATATTTTTTCACTTTATCTGGCAGAGGCACATCAGGTTGATCCCACTCCCGTACCAATCATTGATGCCCTAAAAGCCTACCTTGCCCAGAAGACCTGAGACTTTCCTGCTCATAGCTGGGGCCTCTGCGCCGGTGATCCTGGTACTCAAGGCTGCAGCGTATTATAAGGCGGGGGGGGCCGGTTTTCTCTCGGATGCGGGGGAGTCGCTCCTCAATCTCGTCACAGCCGTTTTAGGAAGTTATGGGGCATTTGTAGCTCGGCAGCCCCGGGACATAGACCATCCCTACGGCCATGGCAAAGTTGACGACCTGATTAGTGCAGTGCAAGCCCTTCTGGTGGCTGCGGGCGGCGTTTTTTTAGGCTATACGATCCTGATGGGGAAATTTGAGCGGCTCCGCTATGCCCCCCAGGCCCTCCTCCTAAATGCCCTGGCCTTAGGACTCAACCTCCTCCTGAGTGTGTTTCTCTACAAAGGCAGTCGGCAGTTCCAGTCTAGCATCTTGCGTTCGGAGGCATGGCATCTCTTAAGCGATGTGGTGAGCAGTTTACTGGTGCTTGCCGGAACGGTAGGGGTGTGGGTAGGCTGGCCGCTTTTTGTGGATCAGGCGGTAGGTCTACTCTTGGCGGGGTTTATCGTGTGGGGGGCTATGCGGCTGGTGGGGCGCTCAGCTCTGCGCCTCATAGATACCCAGGATAAGGCTCTCCTATCCGAGATAGCGAGAGCCCTGGAAACCCATCGGCGCCCAGGCTGGATAGATATCCATAACGTCCGTATTCAGCGATACGGCCCCAACCTGCATGTAGATGGGCATATTACCTTTCCCTGGTACTGGAGCTTAGAGCAAGCGCATACAGAGCTGAAAGTGTTAGAACGGATTCTATCGGAGGCGCTGGGGGAGAAGGTAGAGTTTTTCTGGCACATGGATCCTTGCGAGCCGGTATGCTGTCAGTATTGTGAAGTGCCGGATTGTCCGCACCGGCAAATGCCCTTGGTACGGCGGCTGCATTTTACACTAGAGACCTTGCATCCCAATCGCAAGGGGTTCCGATAAGGCTCCTAATCCCACTACCAAACACGCCCTTGCCAAATAGTCTACCCCCTCTCCCCGCTGACCAGGCGCCTTTCCATCTTGCGTATGCTGAAAAAGTCCTACCTTTGTCCCACTGGGCCTGTAGCTCAGTTGGTTAGAGCGCAGCACTGATAATGCTGAGGTCCGTGGTTCGACTCCACGCAGGCCCACGCCTTACTTTTTAGGGCGCATCAGGAGGCGGTAAAAGGCCGGTAGGCCTAAGAGAGACAGCACGAGGGTGATAGGCAAGCCTCCGACAATGGTGATAGCGAGCGGCTTTTGGACTTCAGAGCCCATGCGATGGGAAATAGCCGCAGGGAGAAGTCCCAATGCCCCAATCAGCATAACCACTACTAAGGGGCGGATACGCCGGCGCACAGCTTCTATCTGATGGGAGAGGGTCTGCTCACCGCGCAGCTCCCCAATCAAAATCAGGGCATTGATCGTGCTTACCCCAAAGAGAATGATCAGCCCCACGCCCGCCGACACGCCAAAGGGCGTCCCACTCACTATCCACGACGTAAAACCGCCCACGAAAGCCAGGGGCAGCACAGCCGCCGCCACGACCACCTCGCGCATCGTCCCAAACTGGAAATACAGCAAAAATAAAATCAGCACCAGCACAGCCGGCACGACGATAGAGAGACGACGGGTAGCGCGTTCTTTGCTTTCAAACTCGCCTACCCAGCTCAGAGAAGTACCAGGCGGGAGTTTGACGGCGGCTTCGACGGCTTTTTGGGCGCGAGCGATAGTGCCACCCAGGTCTCGGCTCGTCACCGAAAACCCTACCGCTACATACCGCTCCGTCCCCTCCCGATAAACAAATGCCGGCCCTGTCACCTCCTGAATGTCCGCAATAGCATGGAGGGGTATCGTCCGCCCCGTCATCGTAGGCACCCGAATGTTGCGAATCACTTGAAAGTCATCTCGATACGCCTTTGACAAGCGCACCCGAATCTCAAATAGGCGCTCGCCCTCATAGTAATAGTTTGCCGCCTGACCGCCTATCGCCATCTCGATGACGGCCTGGGCCTCTCGCATGCTGACCCCATAACGGGCCATTCTATCCTCCTGCAGCTTTATCCGCAGCTCGGGTAGCCCCATACTCTGAAAAACCACCACATCCGCAATGCCAGGCTCTTTTTGAAGAACTTCACCTATTTGGTAGGCGATCGCTTCTAACTCCTCCAGATTATGGCCAAAGACTTTTACGACGATAGAACTTTTCACGCCGGAGACATATTCTTCCACATTGTCCTGGATGGGCTGACTAAAAGCCCAGCGCACACCTTCGTAGCGCTCGGTGAGGACTTTTCGGATGGTGTCCACGAGCTTTTCTCGGGTGAGGCCCGGGCGCCAGGTTTCAGGGGGATGAAGCTGCACATGCAGTTCTAAGTTGAAGAAACCGGTGGGGTCGGTGCCATCATTGGGGCGCCCCGCCTGAAAAAGCACAAACCGCACCTCCGGCAGCTGCCGAATCCAGTCCTTCACTTCCTGGGCAGTCCGCACCGTCTCCCCCAGCCGAGTGCTAATAGGAAACGTCCCCCGAATGTAAATCGCCCCTTCATTTAGCTTGGGCACAAACTCCGACCCATAGAAGTAAAAACCTATCCCAGCCCCTGCGAGCATACCCAAAAGGCATAGCGCCACCACCCGATGATACCGAAAGCCTATCGCTGGTAGGACTTCCCACAGCTGTAGAAACCGCCGCAAAAAGGGTAGTTCTCGATCCCGGACCGGCAAGTGCAAAAGCAGCCGCATCATCGCCGGCACATAGGTCAAACTCAAAATAAGCGCCCCCAGCATAGCATAGCCGAGCGTGTAAGCCAAAGGCTTGAAGAGCTTCCCCTCCACCCGCTCAAAAAGAAAAATAGGCATGAGCGCCAGCAAAAGAATAAGCTGCGCAAAAAAGATGTAGCGTCCATTGCGCAGGGCGACTCGTTTGAGAAGGCCAGAAACTACCCGAAAGCGTAAAGCCGGATTAAAATGGTTTTTTTCACTGAGTGCAGCCAGACTCACTAAGGCATTTTCCACGATAACCAGCGTCCCCTCCAAAAGAAGCCCAAAGTCAAGTGCGCCCATGGAAATGAGGTTAGCTGGCAGCCCTTGCAGTCGCAGCCCCAATATCGCAAACAAAAACGCCAGCGGAATCACACTCACCACAATCAGTACCGCCCGCCACTCTAAAAGAAACAACCCTACGACCAGCGATACGAGCAGAACCCCTTCTATCAGGTTATGCAGGACGGTTCGGACGGTGGTATTCACCAGCTCGGTGCGGTCGAGGAAAGGCTCGATCGTTACGCCCGGTGGCAGGATGCGGGTGTTGAGTTCGTGAATTTTGGCCTTGATGCGGGGGATGACGGCAGAAGGGTCCTCGCCCCGACGCATCAGGACAATCCCTTGGACCACATCCGGAAGGTCCTGATACCCGCACTGCCCTAATCGCGGCTTGGACGCCACCCGTACCTGCGCCACCTGCTTCACCAGAATAGGCACCTTTTCCCGAACGGTAATGATAAGATTCTCAATATCTTGGAGCGATTCTAAGAGTCCCACGCCCCGTACCACATAAGCCTGTTCGCCCCGTTCTATGATGTCTCCGCCGACGTTGATGTTGCTACGGGCAATAGCCTCAAAGACATCGAGCGCCGTGAGGTTGTAAGCTTCCAGTTTGGAGAGGTCTAACTGGACCTCGTAGATTTTCTCCTCGCCGCCGAAGGACACGATATCCGCCACACCCGGCACTTGCAGGAGGTTTTTCTCAATGACCCAGTCTTGCAGAGCTGTCAGCTCCCGCAGGGGTAAATCCCCCCGCACAATGTAGCGGAAAATCTCCCCCGTAGCTCCATAAGGCGGCTCTAAATAGGGCTCTGCCCCGGCAGGCAGCGCTATCCCCGGCAGGCGCGCCGCTACCGACTGCTGCGCATAAAAGTCATCCACATCATCGTCAAAAAGCACCGTCACCACCGAAAGGCCGAAAAGCGAAATAGACCGAATCTCCCGTTTACGGGGAATATTGGCCAGCGCCCGGGAAATGGGAAGCGAGATAAACTTTTCTACTTCTTCTGCGCTGCGCCCACCCCACTGGGTGATAATCCGAGCTCGCGTGCTGGTTACATCGGGATAGGCCTCTATGGGCGTGTAGTAATACGCTACGGCTCCCGCTATCGCTACGAGGATCGTCAGGAAAACCGTCAGGACAGGGTTCCGCAGCGAAAAGATAATCAGCCCCCTCATAGCCGCTGAGTAAGCTTTTGAAAGAGGAGGAGGACGTTTTCGGTAGCGATGGAGTCACCGGGTTGGAGATTATCGCAGAAGAACCCTTCCCGGATAGCTTTACGCACCAGAAGCGGGCGCACCTCCCAGTTGCAGGCGCCTTTCCAGATGAGCGCATAGTGGGTGTTTGCACTGAATACGATAGCCTTCATAGGAACGAAAACGGCCGAGTCGGCTTCGGGCTTCGTGATGACGGCCTGAAGGTAAAGTCCCGGATAGAGACTCCGATGCGGATTGGCTAGGTCTACATAGGCGGTGCCGGTGCGTTCCGCAGGGTCCAGGGTCGGATAAAGGCCCGCTATCGTCGTCTGAATGGGCTCTTGCGAAAAGCCGACGAGCCGCAGACGCACCGGCAAGCCCGCCCGAATCATAGCCGCCTGATCCGCATAGAAGTAGATATGCGCCCGAACAGTGGCGAGGTTGGAAAGCGTGAGCAAGGTATCACCCGCCTGAATAGGCATACCATTTCGCACGGCGAGTTGGATGATGGTCCCGGACCGAGGGGCTCGTAGGAGAAACCGCCCGCCCTCATACTGATAGGCGCGCAGGTTAGAAGCCACTTCCAGGCTTTCTGCGCTGAGGGAAGTAAGCTCGGCCTGGGCTTGGGCCAGTTCGCTTCGGCTGGCGAGGCCGCTACGCAGGAGGCTATCCAGCGTGGTCGCTTTCAGACGAGCAGCCTGGAGAAGACCGCGCAGGGCCTGCTGCCGAGCCTGCCAATTAAGCAGTTGCGGGGACCGCAGGGATAGCAGGGGCCTCCCCACCTCCACAGACTCCCCCAGCTTCACATACACCTCCTCGACCACCCCATCCGATAGGCTCATGAGCGGCACCGTCTCCGATGATAAAGCCACTATCTCCCCCGGCAAGATAAACTCCTCATACACTGGTCGCTTCTGGACGGGGGCCACGCCATATTTAGCCACCACCGCCGAAGCCTCACAGCCATTCTCTGCCGCTTCGGAAGCTCCTGCGCTCTCTCCACAGGCCACCATGACAGCGCTCAGGGCCACAAGCACCAGCCCCCGCAGAAAAGCTTTTCGTGAGATGAGCTTCCTATGCCAAATCATACGGAGAGAAATAAAGCGTCCATGCCCGTCCCGTGCCCTGGCAAAGGTAGGGCATTCCCTAAAAAGGCTTAGGCGGAGTTTTCGTACTTTTGCAGGGCTGGGGGATTAGCTCAGATGGTAGAGCGTCGGCTTTGCAAGCCGAAGGCCAGCGGTTCGAGTCCGCTATCCTCCACAAAGCGCCCCGCATCAAGCCGGGTAAACCTTTGTAGGCACTTCGCCGCGATAAGCGCATAAAATAAAAGCCCCCGAAGCGGCTCTCCGGGGGCGAGATGGTTTGCTTAGTGCAGGTGTTTATTGCAGGCGGAAGTCAAAAGGAATCGTAACCCACAGCTTGATGGGCTTACCTGCTTGAATAGCCGGCGTAAATTCCAGATTCTGGATTTCTTTCTCCACGGCTTCGGTAAAGAGCTTGTGGGAAGACTTGATAACCTGGTGCTTGATGTATTTGCCGTCTTTGCCCACAAGAATTCGGACGATGACTTTCCCCTGAACGCCGGCTTCTTTGAGGAGCGGGGGGTAGACAATGCGTTTTTTGATCTCATCCAGATTGACAGGGGCCGGTTCTTTCTCAACGGCCACGAAAGCGTTGGGGTCTGGCTCGGGTTCCTCGGCTACCTCGGCAGGCTGGTTACCTGTACCGGTGCCTTCCTCAATCACCGGAAGGGCATTCGGATCCCCCTCTACATTTTTCGTACCGGGGTCTACCTTCATCAAGGTGTCAATATTAGCAATGGTTTCTTCGGGCTTAGCTTCTTCTTTCTTGACGATTTGCGGGGGAACGAATTTGATTTGTGCCCGCTGGGGAGGGGGTGGAGGTTCGGCAGCGGGAGGAGGGGGTGGCTCCTTTTCTTTGTTGATGGGTGGGGGTTCTATCAGCTCGGTTATGACCGTTTTCTTTTTGGCGCGGGTGAGCCCCTCCAGTTTGGCCTGGATGTACGCCTTCACAAACGGAAAGGCTACGCCGATCACCACTAAGCTAATACCGATGAGAAGCGCCCGTAAAGTACGCTGAACGTAGTTTTTACGGAGGACATAAGCCCCGTACTCTTTATTTCTTTTCGCAAACAGGCGATCATCCCAGTCAAAATATGCTGCGGTAGCCATAAGTTACAGAGTTTTCTCCATAGTTTTGCGGTACTCCTCCACTATATCTTTTTCCTCTGGTGTAATCTCTACCAGCGCATACTTCTTCTGATTGATGACCGCCATCTCATCCAGAATATCCACAAAGTCCCGGTACTGCGCATCTTCCATCATCTTGATGATGACGATCATTTCATCTTTGCCATAGTTGGCCTCTACTTCGGCCCGCCGCTCTAAGAGAATCTTCCGGATGCCAGTCTTAGGGGAAAAATCGGTTACCTGTAGGTTTTTCTCTAAGCCAGCATAGTAGTATATTTTTCCTCGGCTCACGAGAAGGGTTATCACCTTGTCTTCGCTAATCTTGGGAGGTTCTACATCTTTATCTTTCTCGGTGATTTTAGGTGGGACGACGACTGGCATGGTGTTGGGCGTACTCATGGTCGTCGTAAGCACAAAGAAAGTCAGCAGGAGGAAGCCCAGGTCTACCATGGGAGTCATGTCTATGCGGGGGCGCTTTTTAGGCTTATGTGCTTTACCGGATTTTTTCCCTTTTTTGGGTGCACCACTATCGCCACCGACTTCAGCTGCCATAGATTTTTCAGGATTTTGGTTGTGCTTCTAAGGTTGTAATGAGGTTGAAGCGATGTACCTTCTGGTCTCTGAGGGTTTCTATCACCCGAGCGATGACGGGGTAGGGCGTTTTTTCATCGGCGCGAATAGCGATACGGATTTTGGGGTTACTATAACGGGCAAAGAGTATCCATTCCTTCAGCTCGTTATTAGTGGAGTCGATTGGGATGGAGCTGATTTTATCCACCTGTTTGCGTTCGGCTTCGCTTGTATTGAGGTAGCTTTTGAGCTGGCTGAAAGGGACTCCGATTTCCGGGAGGACGGAAAAGAGCCGCTTTTCTTGTTCATCGAACTCATAGCCGTAGCGTTCTTGGATTTTTTCCAGGATAGCGAGGCGAGTATGTTTGCTATCCACGCCGAAGAAGACGCGGCCTCCTTTCCCCGTGGCGTCCGGCGCAATGGAAATCACCATAATGTCCTGCGCTGGAAGGGGCGTGTCTGCGATAGAAGAGGGCACATGCACCTCTAAGGATTCTGGCGCCCGGAATTTCACCGTGAGCATGAAGAAGGTGATGAGGAGAAAGGCCAAGTCCACCATCGGCGTCATATCGATGGTGATATTTTGCTTTTTGGCCTTAAACTTTGCCATAGATTATAGCTTTTCTTGGAGAGTCTGGGTAATAATGAAGCCGGCTTCGTCTACCCGATAGACGATGTCATCTATGCGGCTGGTGAAGTAGTTGTACATAATAGTGGAGATGGTAGAGGTAGTAATCCCGAGGGCTGTATTGACGAGCGCTTCGGAGATACCGGTCGCGAGGGCCACGGCATCGGGGGCACCCGAGGTCGCTAAGGCCGCAAATGCCCGAATCATCCCCAGCACCGTCCCGATCAGACCGACTAAGGTCGCAATAGAGACGATGGTAGCGATCACGGTCATGTGCTTTTCGAGCATGGGCAGCTCCAAGGCCAGGGATTCTTCCACGGCTTTCTGGATGGCAGCGATTTTTTGCTCTTTGGTGAGCGACTTATCATCCCGGACGAGTTTGAGGCGGGTGAGGGTTTCACGGACGACATTGCCGAGGGTGCCCCGCTGCTTATCGCAAAGGGCAATAGCTTCATCAATACGGTCTTGCTCAATGAGGGTTTCTATCTGGTGTACGAAAGCCTCCATACTGATTTTGCCGCTGGCCTTACTGAGCGTCAGAAAGCGCTCTATGGACATCACGATAGTGATGAGCAAAAGGCCAATCCCAACTGGCACCAGCACACCACCCTTGTAAGCAACCCCTAGATAGTTACCTGGTAAAGGATTGTTTTTCGGGTCGCCGCCTTCAAAGTTATTAGGATTCCCCAAAACGAATACGTAAATGAGGATTCCCACCGTGATGGAGACAAGGATGACGATGGCAGCAAATGCTTCTCGAAGGGCACTTCCACCCGATCGCACCGTCGTAACGGTGCCTTGCGACGCAGTAGTAGGCATCTGATTCATACCGAAGGCAAATATAGGCAAAAACCAGAACATGAAAGGCAACTCTCCTTTGGGAAAAGGTGTGGATTGGCCAGAGTTGTATACCTTTGCGGCATGAGCCATCTCCTGAGAGAAATAGACTACCTGGTAAACGCCCCCTCCATCAAACAGGATGTTCCCGAGTTTCGGGCTGGGGATATCGTTCGCCTACACTTAAAAATTGTAGAAGGGGAGAAAGAGCGGACTCAGGTTTTTGAGGGCATGGTGATCCAAAGGCGGGGAAGCGGTTCACACGAGATGATAACCGTGCGAAAAGTCTCCAACGGCGTTGGCGTAGAACGGATTGTTCCCCTCCACTCCCCTCATCTCCTAAAGATAGAAGTCCTGCGTCGCAACAAGGTGCGTCGGGCTCGGCTCTTTTACATGCGTGGGCGGGTTGGAAAGTCTCTCCGCCTTAAGCGCCGCGAGGAATAGGATTTAGCATGCTTCGCCTTCTGTGGATAATCTTAGTCGGTGGGCTACTTTGGGGGCAGTTTTTTCCATACGAAAACGTCTTTGGTCAGGGTGATATAAAGGGCTTTGCTAAAAAAGCTGAAAAAGCCTATCGTTCTGCGCTCAAAGGTTCGTCCCCAAGTTCAACCCTGCTTATACGGGCTGCATGTGCCCGCGCGCTTGCCTTAGCCGCGCTGGGAAAAGCGCGAGAAGCCGACTCCCTCTTAGCCCAGTACGTCACCGGCAGCTTGGACAAAGAAGTCGCTTTTCTCTATTATTGGGTTCGCGCCTATGTAGCAAACCAGTTAGGCGCCGTCTCAGCTGCCGCGGATTACATTCAAAAGGCTCGAGCTGTCGGACAGGAGCCCTGGCAGACAAACCTCATCGCTTTGGAGGAAGCACGTCTGCTCATCTATCTCGGTCAAATAAGCACAGCTCGACGAGTCCTTCGGGAAGCAGCCCCCTCTTCCCTCCTCCAAACCCCGCTCCTGCCCTACATTCAGGAAACCTACCGACATCTACTCTACCTTTTATACTGGGAAGAAGGTAACTGGGACTCTCTGCCTGCCCGATATCCCCCCAGTAAAGCCCGCTTTCATGCGGCCCGGGGTGCCGCAGACTTACATTACTATCGGGGGTTAGCTTTTGCTTTCCAGGGGGCTAACACCCTGGCTCTGCGAGAAGCTAAAAAAAGCGCCAATTACGCTAAAAAACTCGCTGACCTTTCCGAAGTCTATCGCTTTAGAGCGCAGGCCTTTTCCACGTTCCTGCAAATAGCCCGTACTAACAGAGGCAACTACCAGAAAAGAATTCGCCTGCTCTCGCCTCTGATCAGCGCTACTACCAAACAGAAGGACCGAACCCTATCAGAGCCGCTCGTCCAGGGATTGGAGCATGTTGTAGAAGCCTCTTTGCTGATAAGGAGGTACAGCCTGGCAGAGAACATAATCAGCTATTACATGGGCCAGCAGCCCTCTACCCTCTGGGCTCAGCGGCTTTATGGAATAGCCACCCAAATAGCTCTGCGCCAAGGGCGAGGGAACATTGCCCTCAATTTCGCCACGCAAGCCTCCAACCTATCCCTTCGAGCTGGTTTAGACACTACGTTAGAAGGCGCGCAGACACTCACGCACCTGGTGGAAGCCGCCCAGGCCCAATATCAGTACAGCCTGGCCGACAGCATGGCCGAGAAAATCCTGCGCACACAGGCCCAGCAGGGCGAACCCCTCCTGCCTCGCCTCATCCCTATTCGGGAGAAAATCAGCCGCCGTAGTATCCAGCGGGGCTTGTATGCTCGCGCAGAGACGCTCATGACCTATCAGCTCAATACGCTGAATAAGCTCCTGCCCCAACCCGAAAAAAGCCTGGCTTATCTGCGCGCAGGCCTTTTGTTAGCGGATTTGCAGCTACGCCTGGCGCAGGTCTCTCGCGTCGATACCCTCCTGCGCCGTATTCGCAAACCCATAGAAGACCTGCCCCTACCCTACGTCAGAGAAAAAATTGCCTTGTACGAACTTTCAGGCGATCTGGAAAGTCTACGAGGTCAATACAAGGAAGCTGAACGCTACTACAGCGAAGCAGCCCGCCTTCGTAGCCGCCTCTCCAAAGAAGAAGCCCTAAACGAAGAAAGTTACAGCCTTTTGCGCTTGGCACGCCTCTATCAACGTACCGGTCGCCTCAACCAAGCCAGAGAAATCTACCAGAAAATCGCTAAACTCTATCAGCTCAGCGGCCGAAAAGACCCAGAAGTAGCAGCCTTCTACGTAGACCTCGTTAGCTTTTATATCCTATCCGGAGATTACCTGAAGGCCCAGCAATCCGCCGAAGAGGCCCTTCGCCTCGCCCGGGAAGTGCAAGGCGAAGGGTCAGCCGGCTACGTAGAAGCCCTCCTATCAGCAGCCGCCGTAGAAGAAGCCCTGGGCCGCTACGACAACCAAAATCGTTACCTCCTCTCTGCCGCCGAAAGCCAAAAACGCTTCTATGGAGGGAAGCCCGCTCTCGCTCTCGCACGCACCTACCTCAAACTCGCCCAGAATAACCTCTTCCGAAACTACCCCGACTCGGTACGTTTCTATTTAGAAAAAGCCCTCTCTGAAGCCGACCAAGCCCAGAATACCGCCCCATTAGAATATGCCAGCCTAAACCTGGATGCCATTCCCCTCCTCCTCTACCTCGGCCAAACCGCCAAGGCTGACGAACGCCTTCAGACCGCCCGCACCCTCCTCGAAGCCCAGCTCAACCTCCGCCACCCAGAACGCATCCGTCTGTACCTCCTCAGCGCCCGCGTCAGTAAAGCTAAAGGTGAAAACCTCAAAGCACTCGCCGAGTACAAGCGCTTTATCACTCTGTGGAAAGCTCTCTACGGAGAAAAACATCCGGAATACCCCTTCTACTTAGGGGAAATGGCCGATTATTACTGGGCCGCTCAGGACTACTCCTCCACCAAAAAAACCTATGAAAAGTCCGCCCAGCTCATCTTAGACCAGGTAGACAAAATCTTTACAGGCCTGAGCGAAGCCGACAAAACCCGCTACTGGGCACGTATCCGCAGTATTTTAGAAAAGTACTACGCTTATGCCTTCTACACCGGCGTACCCAGTATCCAAGAAAAGGCATACAATGTATACTTAGCCACAAAAGCGCTGATCCTTAGTGAGACGGCACAGCTTCGTCGCCGTCTGGAAAAGTCCTCTGATACGACCATTGCCCGCGTCTACCGGGAATGGCAGGAGCAAAAAGACTACGTCACCCGACTCTATACGTACACGGCGCAGGAACTATCGGAGCTCGGGGTGAACTTAGCCCAGGAAGAGGCCCGGCTCAATGCCCTGGAACGGGAGCTTACAGCGCTGGTGGGCGACATCCGCTTAGCCCGCCCCTCCTGGAAAGACATCCGGACCAAGCTCCAGGATGGCACCGTAACCATAGATTGGGTCCGCACTCGCGTGCCTAATACAGACTCTATCGTTTACTATGCCGTCCTCATCACGCCAAAGGCCAAAAAACCCATCGTAGTTCCCTTCTCAGAGGGTAAAAAGATGGAGGAATACTACTTTTTCCGGTATAGTCAGAGTATTTTGAACTTTGAGCGGGACACCACCTCGTACCGGGCCTATTGGGCGCCGATTGCGGCTCAGCTCCCCCCCGATACCAAAACGCTGCTCGTCTCCAATGATGGCGTATTCAACCAGATTAATCTTTCTACGATAGCGCTACCAGAAGGCGGCTACCTGGTAGATAAATATCAGATAATCTATCATTCTCGGCTGGCTTCGCTGGCTAAGCCACCCAAGCCTCTCAAGTATTATGAAGGTCGTAAGGCCTGGATCGTGGCAGACCCGGACTACAATGGCGGCCTGCCGCCGGATAGCGTTTATGTCCCTGAACTGCCCGGTACAGCCCAGGAAGCGCAGGCCTTGCAAGCGCTCTTTCAATCTGCCGGTATCTTGCCCTATGTATATACCCGCCGTGAAGCCTCCGAACTTAGGTCCAAACAAGCCCGATCGCCCTATATCCTGCACATTGCGACACACGGGGTCTTTCTCCCGTATGATGAACGGATTGGCGAACTTATTGGGATTCAAAGTAGTAGCGCCTTAGCCAATCCCCTCTTTCGTTCAGCCCTTCTTTTAGCGGATGCGGGGAAAACGATGATTAGAGCAGAGGCGCTGGACCCCGAAAATGACGGTTTTCTCAATGCCTACGAGATGTTGGGGCTTTCCCTGGATAATACCGAAGTGGTAACGCTCTCGGCGTGTGAGACAGGGGTGGGTGAGGTTCAGAATGGGGAGGGGGTGTATGGGCTTCAGCGGGCGCTCCTCATAGCTGGGGCGCGCAACCTCATTCTAAGCCTGTGGCGAGTCGATGATGAGGCCACGCGGGATTTTATGGTGACCTTTTACCGGCAGTGGCTGGTGGTGCGCCTGCCCATAGCAGAGGCCTTCTGGACTGCGCAGAAAGAGATGCGCAAAGCTCGCCCGCAGCCGTACTTCTGGGG
>JAPYWM010000015.1 GCA_028276345.1 Sphingobacterium sp. | reverse complement strand
TTACGCTGACCGGCGTCGCCGCCAAAAACTACGCCGGCCCTGCCCTCGCCATCTCATTCGTGATTGCTGGCTTTGCATGCCTCCTCGCAGCCCTGGCGTATGCGGAGTTCGCCAGTATCGTTCCCGTCGAGGGTTCGGCCTACGCCTACTCCTATGCTACTGTCGGCGAGCTTATCGCGTGGTTTATCGGGTGGAACCTCATCCTGGAATACATGATGGGTGCTACCACGGTAGCCGTAGCATGGAGCGGGTACTTTGAGAAGCTTCTCCATCTTTTTGGTGCAGAAATTCCCAAGTATCTCACTACTGACCCCTTCAGCTATGGGAAATCCTTAGGCCAGAAAGGCCCCGCCCTCGCCTTCAATCTGCCCGGTTTTTTGATCGCCTGGGTGGTCACAGGCATCCTCCTGAAAGGCATCCGGGAAACCGCCTCTACCAATAATCTCATTGTTGCCTTGAAAGTCGGGGCAGTCCTATTCGTGATTATCGCCGGGGCGTTCTTTATCAACCCGGATAACTGGCATCCGTTTATTCCGGAGCCCGTGCGGGATGAAAGCGGCAATGTTCATTATGGCTGGCCTGGGATCTTTACGGCGGCGACGATTGTATTTTTTGCGTATATTGGGTTTGATGCGGTATCTACCCAGGCAGGCGAAGCTATTAATCCTCGAAAGGATGTGCCTTTTGCAATCATTGCATCGCTACTGATTACGACTTTGCTATACATTGGGGTGTCGGTGGTCTTGACGGGGATGGTGAGCTATAAAGACTTGGATGAGCGGGCACCGGTCGCATCGGCGTTTGCGGGGGCGGGCGTGGGCTGGGCGACGTATATTATTACCATAGCGGCGACGGCAGGGCTGATCTCCGTAATGATGGTGATGCTTTTAGGCCAGACGCGGGTCTTTCTGGCGATGGCTAAAGATGGGCTTTTACCGAGAGGCATTTTCGGCTACATTCATCCAGTTTACAAGACGCCATTTCGGAGCACCCTGCTGGTGGGGATGATTATGTCGGTGGTGGCGGGGCTGGTACCTATTGCGAATGTGTCGGAGCTCACGAGTCTGGGCACGCTCTTAGCGTTTACGCTGGTGTCGCTGTCGGTGTTTATCCTGCGTATCAAGCGGCCAGATATAGAGCGGCCTTACAAGGTGCCGCTCTGGCCCCTGGTCTCGCTGGGCGGCGTGGTGGTCAATATCTTTCTCATTGCCCAGGCGCGCAAAGAAAACCTCCGGGCCTTTGCGATATGGGCGGTGATAGGGCTTTTAGTGTATTTTGCCTACAGCTATCGTCGCAGCGCATTAGGCCAGAAGTAGCCGCCCGCCTCTAACGGCTGAGAATTTCCACTTATACGCCCCCGCTGGAGAAAAATATCTGAAAGCGAGTCCGAGCGCTAAGCGCAGCTCCTTCGGTGTGGGGTGATGGTCTGTGCTGTACCTTTGCCGTATGCAGTTTCCTGCGGACCTCCGGTATACGCGTGAGCACGAGTGGCTGCGCCTTACGGGTGAAAACGAAGCGCTGGTAGGCATCACGGACTTTGCCCAGCATGAGCTGGGGGATATTGTGTACATAGATATTCCCACGGTAGGGCAGACTTTGCCGGCCGGGGCGGTCTTCGGTTCTGTAGAAGCTGTCAAAACGGTTTCTGACCTGTATCTTCCGGTTTCTGCCACGATCCTGGAAAAAAATCCAGTTCTTCAAGATCAACCTGAAAAGGTCAACCAAGACCCGTATGGCGAGGGGTGGCTGATTCGGATTCGCGTAGAGAAGGCGGAGGAGATTGAGCAGCTTTTGACGGCGGAGGCGTATCAGGCGCTGATAGGCTGAGATGCGGGCAGTCATTGTGGGGCCAGGCGTGATGGGCGAGCTGATGGGAAAAGCCTGGGGAGAAGTTTTACCGGAAGGGGAGCTGGTATTTTTAGGCAAAGAGGGAGAGCGTGCGCGCTTTTTAGCTGAGCGGTACGGAGGCCGGGCTGCTTATGCGGTGGCGGAGACGCCCCCGGGCGACTGGGTCTTTCTGACGCTAAAACCCCAGACGGCGGTGCGTGTGTTACCTACTTTGCGTCCGCTGCTGCTTCCGCATTCCGTGGTGCTATCGGTGATGACGGGGATCTCGCTGGCCTATCTACGGAAGGCGCTGGACCATGAGCGACTGGTGCGGGCTATGCCCAATACACCGGGGCAAATCGGTGCAGGTCTCTCCGTATGCAAGGCCGAGGGCCTGACAGACTATGAGCAAAGCTTAGCTCAGCGCCTTTTGAGTGCCTTAGGCGAGGTAATATGGGTAGAAGAAGAACGTTATATTGATATGGCCACGGCGCTTTCGGGCACGGGGCCAGCGTATGTGTTTATCTTCATGGAGGCGCTCATAGATGCGGGTGTCCATATGGGCTTGCCCCGTCATCTTGCAGAGAAAATGGTCGTTGCTACGCTCCGGGGCTCCGTGCGCTACTACGAAGTAGCGCAGAAGTCCATTGCTACTTTACGGCATGAGGTTACTTCGCCTGGGGGGACGACCGCCGAGGCTATGTATAGATTAGAGAAGGCCGGCTTTCGGCCGGCCCTCTCTCGGGCAGTCTGGGCAGCTTACCAGCGTGCGCTATCGCTTAGCCCAGATACTGCTGAAGGGGATCGATAACCGCCTTGTTGGCCCGGAGCTTCCGGATAGCTTTCTCCTTGATTTGGCGCACCCGCTCGCGGGTTAGGCCGAGCTTTTCGGCGATTTCTTCCAGCGTCATCGGGTAACGCTGGTCAATTCCGAAGTGCATGCGCAAAATCTGGGCTTCCCGCTCTTCCAGGGTAGCGAGCGCCTTCGCTACTTCTTGCTTGAGGCTCTCCTGCATGAGAACCTGGTCGGGCTGGGGCATTTCGGTATCTTCTAACACTTCGATGAAGCGGGTTTCTTCCCCGGGTGCGATAGGAGAGTCCAGAGACACGTGGGGTCCGGCCTGCCGGAGAATCTCCGCTATTTCCTCCGGCGTATGGGTACCTTCCATCGCCTCCGCTATCTCCTCCGGCGAAGGTTCCCGCTCATACTCCTGCTCAAGGCGGGATAGCACCTTGTTAATTTTATTGAGGGCGCCTACCCGGTTTAGGGGTAGGCGGACGATGCGGCTCTGCTCAGCCAGGGCTTGCAAGATACTTTGCCGGATCCACCACACCGCATAGGAGATAAACTTGAAGCCCCGGGTTTCGTCGAAGCGCCGGGCGGCTTTGATGAGGCCCAAGTTCCCCTCACTGATAAGGTCGGTGAGCGGGAGGCCTTGATTTTGATACTGTTTAGCGACAGAGACCACAAAGCGAAGGTTAGCCTTGACGAGCTTTTCCAGGGCTTCTTCGTCCCCTTGCCGGATTCGTCGGGCTAACTCCGCCTCTTCATCCACCGAGATGAGCGGGTACTTCCCGATCTCTTGCAGGAACTTGTCCAGTGCCTGCGACTCCCGGTTGGTGATTTGCTTTTGAATCTTGAGCTGACGCATTGCCATAGGCGGTGCAAAGAAACAAAAAAAATGGCGCCTTGTATTTCTGTCGGCTGCGTAAGGGGTGTGGAAAGGCCCCTTTTACGGCTTGGGGGTAATAGGCTGGATGAGTTTGCTATCGGGGGTGACGAGGTAGTCTGGGATGGTATCCAGCCGCTGCCGCTGCTGATCCTGCTGACAATCCACATCTATTTTGAACTCAGTGTAAAAGACCATCGGGAGGGGGACTGGCTTGTAGCGGAGGCCTTGCAGAACTTTGGGGGTTACTTCGGCGGCTTTGGGGGAGTTTGCAGCCAGGATGCGGTAGCCCCGTACTTGCCCATTTTGGTCTATGGCTATCTCTAAAAGCACATGGACCAGTCCGCAGGCGCCATTTTCGCGGTAGGCTTTTTTGAGGTAGAGGGCCTTGGCGATAGGGCCATTGATGTAGTCGGGCTCCATATAGCGCGGGCCGGAGGTATTGACATAGGAGCCAATATGTTCTTGTGGGGGTCGCTTTTCGCCGGTGCTCTGGTATTTTTGCGGGACTTGTACCTGGAGGGGTTTAGGCACAGAGTCGGTGGGGAGGGTACCCACGATAGCTGGTGGGCGGGGTTTGCCGGGTTCGGCAGGGGGAGGCGTGCCGGGCTGATAACCTTTTTTAGCAGGCTCGGAAGAGACTTCTGTTTGGCTGGGCTTAGTTACTGGGGCGGGTTCGCTTTTGGGAGGGGTAGGCTTGGAAGGGGTGGTTTTGGCTACGGGGGGTTCTACGGGAGCCGGTTTAGGTTCGGTTTGGCCTGGCAGGGGAGGGGTAGGGGGTATGGGCTTGGGAGCGGGCTCCTGCGGCTTCTGCTCTGCTATAGGGGGGGTGGTTTTAGGCGGTTCGGCAGGCTTGGGTTCTTCCGGCTTAGGGGCTGGGGCAGATGCTATGGCAGCGCTGGGAGCGGGAATCGGTTTGTAAACATTATCATTTTCGGTGCCTTTACATTCCATGCTGAAGCGAAACTCATAGTACACCGTTCGGGTGCCTTGAAAACCTTCGGCTTTCCAGCGCAGAGGTCGTAAAATATCTGCAACTGACTTTTTATAGCAGTCGTTTCGGCCGGTCATGGGGCGCACACTCTCCAGGGTCCCCTCCGGCGTAATCCGCAGCTCTACGTAAATCCCATCCAGCCCACAGCACGAGCTGTGCGCCTGAAGCTGCCCCACCACATAATCCGTCAGGGTAGTTCGGCCATCTTCAAATAGAAAGGTAGCGGGGTCTACCCGGTACTTCGTGATGTCCACCGTCTGTGCCGCCAGAAGGCTGACAACGAGCATTAGGCGAAAAGCCATGAGGCAAAGGTAGCTTTTTTCTCGCTAACTTTGGCCGATGCTTACCAGTCGCGCATTTTGGGAAGCAATCGGCGGACTGGCATACGCCTTTGCCAAAGCGGACGGCACCATGACCCAGAAAGAACTCCAAACCTTCGCTAATGTTACAGAGGAACGCTTTCGGAAAATTCCCACCAATTTTCCCCAGCGTGCCGAAAGTATCCTCCAGCTTTTCACCCTGCTGGACTACGACCCTGAAAAAGCTTACCAGGAGGCCATTGAAAAACTTTCCCTGGTCAAAGACGAGGTAAGGTTTTACCGGTTTGACATCCTGGATACCTTTCGCGAAGTAATCCATGCCGATGGAAAAGTGCACCCGTACGAGGAGACTTTTCTTAGTCGTTTAGACCAGGACTTGGCCCGCATTGCTGGATGAAGTATATCCTCATCGTTTCTGAGACGCCCGAAGGGAAAAGCGAGGTCAGGTGGCCCCTAAATAACGGGCTTTTTGAAGCGATTGGGGCTAATTACGAAATAGAGGAGCTTGGGGGTGAGGTGCGGGTGTCTATTCAGCGGGATGTGTATTTTTTGCGGTTAGACATCGTAGTGGAGGGAGAGGCGCAGGTGCCGTGCGATCGGTGCTTGCAGCCTATTGGGCTACCTTTTTCGGCCCGGCACCAGCAGGTGTATGCCCTCGTGGCCCGCTATCCCAAGGCCGAGGAAAGTGAGGAGTTTTACGAGCTTGGGCCGCGAGCCGATCGAATAGACCTCACGCAGGCCGTGTATGACTACGTCTGTCTGGCCTTGCCGGTGCGGCGAGTGCGGCCTACCTGTCCGGATGCCTTTTGCCCGCCGTATATTCAAGGGCTAATCACCCCGGAGCCACCGGAAACCTAAAAACCTCTTACCTTTGCCCCGCTATGGCCAATCCGAAGCGACGTCATTCCAAAAGCCGCCGGGACAAACGACGCACCCACCACCAGCTCCCCACCCCAGCCTATTATATAGACCCGCAGAGTGGCGAGCCTACGCTTTTTCACCGCGTCAATCTCCAGAGCGGCTATTACCGGGGCAAAAAAGTCCTGGCTACGCCTGAGGACGAAGTCTGATGCGCATCGGGATAGACACGATGGGGGGAGACTTCGTCCCCCAGAATCCCTTACAAGGGGTGGCTCTCGCCTTGCCCAGCCTGGCACCAGAGGTAGAGATCGTTCTGATAGGCGATCCGCAGCGCCTCGAGGCTGAAGCCCCCCGCTACGGCATTGCCCTTAATGGTCAGGTTCGTATCCTGCCCGCTACCCAGGTCATTGGCATGGACGAAAACCCCGCCCGCGCCGTCGTCCAGAAAGCCGACTCCACTATTAACGTAGGCATCCAGGCCCTCAAAGAAGGCCAGATAGACGCCTTCATTAGCGCAGGCAATACCGGTGCTGTCGTGGCCGCCTCCGTGCTCAAACTCGGCAACCTCCCCGGCGTCTCCCGCCCTACGCTCGGCGCCTTCTACCCCTACGGGGATAATCAGTACTCCCTCATCTGCGACGTGGGCGCTAACGTAGACTGCAAGCCCGAGCACCTGGTCCAGTTTGCCCTCCTCGGCAGTGTATACATGCGAGCCGTGATGGGCGTCTCTAACCCCCGCGTCGCCCTCCTCAATATCGGCGAAGAACCCTCCAAAGGCAACCTCCTCGCTCAGCAGGCCTACGCCCTCCTGCAAGAAAATCCGCACATCCACTTCGTGGGGAATGCCGAGGGCCGGGTCCTGCCAAAAGGCTTCGCAGATGTGTATGTTACCGACGGTTTTGTGGGCAATATCCTGCTCAAATTCGGCGAGTCGCTCTACGAGCTTCTGCGGGAAAAAGTCCCGCCTAATCCCGTCTTAGAGCGGATCAACTACGAAAATATCGGCGGTCTCCCCTTCCTGGGCACGAAAGGCAATGTTATCATCGGTCATGGCATCTCTTCGCCAAAGGCTTTTCGGAATATGATTTTTCGGGCGCTTACGGTCATCCAGGCTCGTCTGAGCGAACGGATCGCAGAGGCTTTTCAGGCATATGCGTAGAGCGGCTATTACGGCTGTGGGCGCTTACCTCCCACCCCGCCGCCTCACCAATGCTGACCTGGAAAAGCTCGTGGATACCTCCGACGAGTGGATCTTAGAACGAACGGGCATCCGCGAGCGCCGCATTTTGGGGCGCGGGAAAGGCTCAGCCTACATGGCCATCAAAGCGGCCGAAGAGGCCCTACAAAAGCGCCAAATAGACCCCGCCGAGATAGACCTGGTGATTGTGGCGACTGTTACGCCAGAACACCCCTTCCCGGCTACGGCAAACATCGTCGCCAATGCCATTGGGGCCCATCGTGCCTGGGGCTTTGATGTAGAAGCGGCGTGTAGCAGCTTCCTCTATGCCCTAAGCAGCGCCGCCGACAGCATCGTCGCTGGCCGCGTCCAAAAAGCCCTCGTCATCGGCAGCGACAAAATGTCCGCTATCATAGACTACACCGACCGCGCTACCTGCGTCATTTTCGGCGATGGGGCTGGCGCTGTGCTCTTAGAACCCACCGATGAAGAGGTCGGCATCATGGACTACCACCACCAGGCGGATGGAAGCGGCTGTGCCTTTCTCCACATGAAAGCCGGGGGAAGCGTTCTGCCCCCTTCCCTCCGCACCGTCCGAAATCGCCTGCACTACGTCTATCAGGAGGGACGCCAGGTTTTCAAGCACGCCGTCGTTCAAATGGCCGCCGCCTCCGAAGCCCTCATGAAAAAACACGGCCTTACCGCCGACGACATCGCCTTCTTCGTCCCGCACCAAGCGAATCGTCGTATCATCGAAGCCGCCGCCCAGCGCCTGGGCCTCCCCATGGAAAAAGTCATGCTCAACATTGACCGCTACGGAAACACCACCTCCGCTACCCTGCCACTATGTCTCTACGACTACGAATCCCAGCTCAAAAAAGGCGACAATCTCATTCTCGCCACGTTTGGGGGTGGCTTTACCTGGGGGGCGCTCTGGCTGCGCTGGGCCTACTGAGCCAGTGCCGCTGGGACACCGACGAAATCTACCACCCTACTCGCTTAGGCACCTACCTCTGGGCTGACTCCACACTTTATTTCCTCGCCGCTGATGCTGGGAGCCCTCTCCCCCTTCAAAGCGCGCGGGCCCTTGCTGCCGATGGCGAAAGCATCGCCGTCCTCTCTTTGGACGGCAGCACGCTCACGTATTACTTGCCTGGGAGCACCGCGCCTGCGCGAAGTATCCCGCTCCCGAGCCCATGCCATGCCCTCGCTCCCGCCCCCGAAAAAGCCGGCTTCCTCTTAGGCGGCCCGACCGGCCTGTGGGAGGTCTCGTCCGCTTACCGCCTGAAAGCGCTGGATACGACACCAGTCCTCCAGCTTATTTCGCACACGAGCTTCGTCCTGGCCCAGCGTGATCTCGTCACCACTCGTGCGCTTTCCCCGCAGTCTCCTTACCTTCCGCTGGAAATTCTCTCGCTGCCGGGGCCGCTACACACCTGCTGGGTAGAAGGCTCTACCGCTGCCGCTGGCACCTTCCGCTATGGGGATACGCTCTACAATTTCACCTATCAGAGCCCGGCTCGCCTTTTTGACGTAGACACTATCCGGCCTGCCCCTTTTGTACAGAAAGCCACCTCGCCCTACCTGACAGTCCGGTGGGGCACAGAATACATAGGCGCGCTCACCCTCTCTCCGCAGGGGATACTTACGCCGCCGGGTATAAGGAGCGTGCAGGCCTTCGCAGCGGACTTTCTGGGGGGTTACCTGTACTATGTGCGTGCTGACACCCTCTGGGAGAGAAACCTCCACACCGGTGCAGAGACCTTTCGGGCGGCGCCTTTTAGGCCTACACAGCTAAAAGTCGTAGGCGTCTACACTCAGGGACGTGCCAGGATAACGAGCAGATAGGGCTTGGAGGCTGCCTGGGGCCCGCTCATTACCCATCGGGTGAGGGT
Source organism: Sphingobacterium sp. (assembly GCA_028276345.1). Lineage (GTDB taxonomy): Bacteria > Bacteroidota > Bacteroidia > SpSt-205 > SpSt-205 > JAPYWM01. Next base: position 4,652 of record JAPYWM010000015.1, on the reverse strand, counting down.
ATATTGCCGCCCTATCACCCAAAGATACCAGCGATTGGGTAGCGGCCGCAGACCCGTGAGAGCCTCCTGCAGCGGCGCTGTTACATCCACCACCACGGAGTCCCCGACAAAATCGCCAATCCCCCATGAGGCTGTGGCCGCCTCCGCCGTCGTGTCTGTATAACAGCCTATTCCTGCGACCCGGGGATAAAAGGGCGAGTAGTACCCCTCATAGCCGGCGGCCGGCGGTAGGATGAGCCGCGCACTAAGCACCGGCGCCCGAAAAAGACGCTCCCACCCCTCCACGGAAAACTCCACCCCTACCGGAAGCCCCCCACCTATGAGGAGCTTCGTTTGGGCCAGCGCCGCATCTGCCTCTAAAGAGTCTCGTAATACCGGCCTTCCACCTAATACGCCCTGCCGCCGAAGATTGTACGCCCATACACAGGTATCCGTGATGCTAAAACTATACTGCTGGGGCACCTCCCGCCCCTGAATACGTTCCCGGTAGTATATCCGCAGGGCCGTTTGCGGACTGCGCGGGAAAATCGTGTAAATAGCCCCATTCTCAGCGGCAGACAGCACCTCCGTGGAAATTAGAAGCCCCGGAAAAGCAGCAGCAAAGGCAGTTTGATTGGATAAAGCGCCAGCGGGCAAAGTCAGGATATACCGTCCTAAGGCCGTATCCAGCCGAAACCGCTTTGCGCCAGCGACAAAGGTCTGATACCGCAACGTATCTTCCCCTGCTGCTACGAGCTGCTGCCCATCTGTCGCGAAGACGGTTTCTGTCGTGTAATCCGCCCCGGCCGTTAGCGGCTGAGTGAGCCGCTCTACCCGCAGGCGCATAGGTGTGCCGATATTTCCGTACGAGGTCGCAATAAAAAGCTCCAGCACCACCGAATCCACGCCAACCAGCGATTCGGCATAAAACTGCACATTTTCGCCGCCCAGAGCAAACTGGGTGGCCCATTGGGCGGAAAGCTGTCCTACTAAGCTATCTACGGTTTGCCCCACGAATACGAAAGGCGCCCGCTCCGTGGAGGGGGCCGGCAAGAATATCGGTGCTACTGCTTTCACCTGTAAGGTTTCTGCTACGGCTCCCGGCGGTGGGTACAGCTCTTCTCCCATCCGGCGGGGATTTCGGCAGGCAAAGAAAGTGAAAACTGCCGCAAAAAAAACTGATGCCCGCTTCATCAGACAATCGGCGTATCGTGGGCAAAAATAGGCAGGGGGCGGCCTCAGGTGGATTGGGCGGGCGCCCGATTTAGAAGCTGGGCATAACAGCTGCTCCAGCTTTCCACAGAAAGGCCGTTTCCTTGTATGTTGGAGCAGGATTGCCCAGCTTCAATAAGCGAGGCATACGACTTCCCGGCGAGAACCGAGACTATTTCCGGAATTTGATTTTCCCACTTTGCTTTATCCGGAAAAACCGGTGAGAACGCAGCCCCCGGCACCGCATCGTAATTCGTGAAAAGAAGCTGTACTTTGCCAAGCTGTGGGTCCGTTCGCAAAAGATGCCGAATATAAATGGCCAGCAGGCCCGTCATCCAGCCGTTGCAGTGGATTGCCTGCGGGTACCAGTGGAGCTTTTTCAGCACATGAATCACCCCCTTGCTGAAAAAGATGATCCGATCGTCGTTGTCGGGATAAGGGGTCTGGCTCTGGGGCTCGTAAAAGGTGCCTTTTCGTGCCCAGAACTCGTGGTTATCTAAAAAGTACACCTGCGTACGTGTGCCAGGGATAGAGGCGACTTTGACGTTCAGGGCGTAGTCCAGCGTCCCCACCCGAATGCTGATGCCCGAGAGGCGTTTGACCTCATGCAGGCGCCATCGCCGATCATCTATCAGCCCGTACTTGGGCATGAATATCCGTACCTCATACTCATGATGCAGGCGTCCGGGCATTTCGGCTACAAGCTGGGCTGCTGGCGTCTCTTCCCAGAAGGGCGCACATTCCGTCGTTGCTATGAGTACCCGTGGTTTTTCCTGCCACATCATGATAGAAGTCCTTTGTGGGCAAAGTTACGGAAATTTCGGGAACTTTGGGTGTGCTGAAAACGCAGCCTGCCACCCAAGTTTTGCGCGCTTACCGGCTCTTCTCAGCCGTGAGCGAAATGGCCCGTCTCTACGACGAGAATCGGGAAATCTGCAAGTACGTGCACTCCACCTCCCGCGGCCACGAAGCCATCCAGGTTGCCGTTGGCGAGAGACTCCGCCCCATAGACTATGTGTATCCCTACTACCGCGACGAGTCCCTGCTTCTATCCATGGGCTTTTCGCCGAAAGAGCTCATGCTTCAGCTTTTAGCCAAGCGGGATGATCCCTTTTCGGGGGGGCGTACGTATTACAATCATGCGAGCTATCGGGGGCCGGATCGGCCGCAAATCCCCCACCAGTCTTCGGCTACGGGGATGCAAGCCATCCCCGCTACGGGGGCTGCGCAGGGTCTGGCTTACCTGCGCCAGCAGGGCCTGCGCCAAGACGAAGCCATTGTCGTTTGCAGCTTAGGCGATGGGGCCATCACGGAGGGCGAAGTGGCCGAGGCCTTCCAGATGGCTGTGCTGAAAAAGCTCCCCATCCTCTACCTCATCCAGGATAATGGCTGGGCTATCTCCGCCTCGGCGGACGAAACCCGCGCCATGGATGCGCCTGCCTATGCGCAGGGCTTCCCCGGCCTGAAGGTCTTTATCGTCGAGGAGGGACACGACTATCTATCCTGTGTCGAAGCCGCCGAAGCCGCGCTTTCCTATGTGCGTGCCGGCCACGGCCCGGCTATGCTGTACGCGAAGGTTCCCCTCATCGGCCACCACACCTCCGGCGTCCGGCGAGAGTGGTACCGCAGCGCCGAAGACCTCGCGCAGGCCTATGCCAACGACCCCCGCCTCCATCTGCGCACCTATATTGAGAAGAACTTCCCCGACGTAGACCTCGCTGCTATAGACGCCGAAGTCAAAGCCGAAATAGAAAAGACCTTCTGGGAGGTTGTGGCTGCGCCCGACCCTGAGCCTGCTTCCATCACGCAGCACGTGTATGCGCCGACGCCTATCACCGAGGAGCGCGGGGAACGCCATCCACCCGGGGCGCCCGAAGTGCTTATGGTGGATGCGGCCCTTCACGCGGTGGAGGAGATTCTGTCTGCCCATCCGGAGGCGCTCTTTTACGGGCAGGATGTGGGGCGGCGGCTGGGAGGGGTCTTCCGGGAGGCGGCCACCCTCGCGCAAAAGTTCGGCGATGCCCGGGTCTTCAATACGCCCATTCAGGAGGCCTATATCATTGGAAGCACGGTGGGTATGGCGGCGGTGGGGTGCCGTCCTATCGTGGAGATTCAGTTTGCTGACTATATATGGCCGGGGCTGAATCAGCTTTTTACGGAGTTGAGCCGGGCACACTACCTCTCTTATGGCAAGTGGGAGGTGCCGGCGGTGATTCGGGTGCCCTGCGGGGCGTACTTGGGGGGCGGCCCCTACCACTCCTCCAGCGTGGAAAGCGTCCTATCGGCTATCCGGGGCATCAAAGTCGTCTACCCTTCCAATGCCGCCGACATGAAGGGCCTCCTCAAAGCAGCCTTCTATGACCCCAACCCCGTGGTCATCTTAGAGCACAAGGGCCTCTACTGGTCTAAGGTCCCCGGTACCCGTCGCGCCAAGACACCCGAACCTGCCCCCGACTATGTCGTTCCTATCGGCCAGGCCCGCTGGGAAAAAACGGCCTCGGCTGACCCCGCAGTGCTGATTATCAGTTATGGCATGGGAGTGCATTGGGCCTGGTTAGCCGCCGAAAAGCACCCGGATGCCGTAGCCATTTTAGACCTGCGGTCGCTGGTACCCTTGGACTATGAGCGTATCGCAGAGGGGGTGCGCCGCTACCATCGGGTGCTGATCCTGACGGAGGAGCCGCCGGCCCATTCCTTTGCGCAGGCGCTGGCAGGCTGGATCGCCCAGAACCTCTTTGAGATGCTGGATGCCCCGCCCCTCGTCATAGGCAGCCAGGAGGTTCCCGCCGTCCCCCTGAACCTGACACTGGAAAAAGCCTACCTGCCTGCCCCCGAGACTATCTTGGAGGCGGTGGAAAAGCTTCTGCGCTATTAGTTTGCAGCTGTCATGAGCCAGATCACGATTCGCTGTGCGGGTTGTGGGGCCGCTGTTCGCTACGACCCCACCTCCGAAAGCCTGAAATGCCCCTACTGCGGCCATACCGAAGCCCTCCCCGCCACGCAAAGCCGCATCCGAGAAATCCCCCTCCCCGAAGCCTTAGAGGAGGTTCAGCTCCCCCGGGATAATCTTTCCCACCATCAGGTGCAAAGCTGTCAGAGCTGCGGCGCCGCCATCGCCTACGATGAGAACCGCGTCTCTAAGCGGTGCGACTTTTGTGGGGCGGAGGCGGTAGGAGAAGCCCTCCTGACTGAGCAGCCCATCCAGCCCCAGGGGGTTCTCCCTTTTCGCATCACGCCCGACGAGGCCCACCAGGCCTTCCAAACCTGGCTCAAACACTTGTGGTTTGCCCCTTCCGACCTTACTAAAAAAGCCCGTCTCCAAGAGCTGCGGGGCGTCTATCTCCCGCTCTGGACGTTTGATGCGCAGGCGCACGCTACCTGGCGCGCCATGCCCGGCTACTACCGCACCCGAACCGAATCCTACTACAATCCCCAGACCCGCCGCCATGAGACCCGCACCG
>JAPYWM010000014.1 GCA_028276345.1 Sphingobacterium sp. | reverse complement strand
AGGCCAACGACGATGCCCTCTTCCTCATCGCAGCCAAGTCTGAGGGGGGGCTTCGTGATGCGCTGAGTCTTTTTGACCAGCTTGTGAGCCGCTTAGGGAGTCTCACCTACCAGGGCGTGCTCCAGGCACTGGAAGTGCTGGATTATGATGCGTTCTTTGCGGTAAGTGAGGCCCTGCGCCACCTCAATGCCGAAGAGGCCCTGCTAAGCTTTCGCCGATATGTGGCGGCAGGATATGAGCCGGGTACCCTGCTCGTGGGCCTGATGGAGCACTTTCGGCATCTGCTTTTAGCGCAGGAGGCACCCCAGGCCCTTAGTGAGAGCATCCCGCCGAACTACCAGCAGCGTTATCGCGAAACCGCCCCCCTCTACAGCCGGGCCTTCCTCCTGCATGGGCTGGATATCCTCCTGGAAGCCGATAGGCGGCTTACCTTCACCCGGGCACCCGAGATCGCCGTCGAAGTCGCCCTCAGTAAAATCGCCCTGCTGTACCAGGCTTTACAGGCAGCCCCTTCGCCGACGCCTGCCACCGCTGCGTCTCCGCAAGTGGCCACTTCCCAGACACCTGTACCCCCCCCTCCCCCCCCAAAGTCCCCTGCCCAAAAGTCTGACTCCTCTACCGGCCTTGTAGACCTACCCCAGAGCCTGCAAGAAGTAAAAAAAAAGTCATAGCGGCTCGGCCGCCTGAGCCACCCTCGCTACAAGCCTGGCAAAAAGCCCTCGCCGAATACACCCGCCTCCGGGGCGCTAATACCTTCTTTAGCACCGCTATCCAGAAAAACGCCTACGAAATCCAGGGCCTCACTTGCATCCTGCACCTTCCCAGCGAACACCACGTACTCCTATCGCAAAAGTCCGCCACTGAACTGCAAAGGTTTTTAGAAAAAAAGCTGGCCCATCCCCACGTAGAGGTACTTTTGCGGGCTTTTCCCGAAAAGTACCCTGAGCTTCGTATGCTTCAAAACGCCATGGAGCGCTGGCAGCGCCTAACAGAGGCCAACCCCGTACTCACAAGCTTCTTACAGCTACTTAAGGGGCAAATCTTGCCGCAGGATATAACCTATGAGGCCATCCCCCAAAAGGAGCAGGAGCACACACCCCCCAGCTAAAAGCAGGGCAATCTGCACCTCAGAGAGGGGAATAGCTGGCGAAGGCAGGCTACTGACACTGAAAAAAACGGGGAGGCTGCCTGGAGGGGGGGATTTTTTCCCGCACCAGAGAAGGTGGAGGTTCTGTAGGGGACTGTTTGGGGGTCGGCTGCCTATCCAGATGATCTGCCGGGTGAAAGGGAGATACGGGTTGAGCGCAGTGAGGTAGCGTGGGGTGGCTTCAGACACTTCGAGAGCCGCTTGGGGGCGAATCTGCCCCACCCACCGAAAGAGCGCCGGATCGTCCGTCGGCGGCACCACCCAAATCGCCTGACTGCTCTTCACCGCTAAAAGCCCTGTCTTGATGCCCGCATACCGCTGGCGTAAAAGGGAGTCGGCTTTCTCCCAGGCTTCGGGCAGGGCGGCCTCCACAATCAGAATCCGATAGTGCGGCTCAGGAGGCGCCACCGAAGCCCCAATCCCCCACAAGAGCGCCATCCCCAGCCCAAACCGCAGGAGCAGCCGCTTAGCTATCCAGAAGCCCACCCAGAGCCTATTGGCATACAAGTCATGCGCCGAAAGCCTGTACGCCCAGATACCCAGCAGAATCGTCCAGACTATGCCTCCAACAAGCAGGAGCGAGCTCAACGCTGCTGGAGCTTAGGGTCGATAGCGTCCCGAATACCCTCACCTAAGATGTTGAAGAGGGTTACAACGAGAAAGATAGCTAACCCCGGGAAGATGGCGAGCCACCAGGCGCCCGTGGCACTACGGGCCGAGGCTAACAGGGAACCCCAGGTCACCGTCTCCGGCGGCACGCCAATCCCTAAAAAGCTCAAGCCCGACTCCACCAGGATCGCCGAGGCTATCCCAAAGGCAATAGATACCAGCACCGGCGCAAAGGCATTCGGCAATGCATGGACGAAAATGATACGTAGGTCAGAATACCCCAGCGCCCGGGCCGCCTGAATGAAATCCAACTGCCGCACTTTGAGCATTTCTCCCCGCATGAACCGGGCAATGCCCGTCCAGGACGTGAGCCCTATCACGGCCATCACCAGGAATAGGCTCGGCTTCGCAATGGCCGCAATGGTAAAAATCAAAAGCGTCGTGGGCAGGGAAATCATGATCTCAATCAGGCGACTAATGGAGATGTCTATCCAGAGGTAGAGGGGTTTGGCGCCCCAGGGGGTCTTTTTGAGGAGACGGGAGGGAAGCCAGAAAAGGGTGGTTACTATGGCCGCTACGAGGAGAGACGTGCCTAATGACCCTAAGAAACTGAAGAAGCTTTCGCCCAGAGCTTCGCCCAGGGCATAACGCCGCAGGTAAAAGCCATAATACAGCCCTAAAAATAGCCCGGGGATGCCAAAAATCAGCGAAGCCCGACTGACTTGCAAGGTATTGTCGCCAAAATACCCAGCCAGCGCCCCTAAGAGAATCCCAAGGATGGCCGAGATGCCCACTGACACCAGCCCTACCGAGAGGGAGATGCGGGTGCCATGGATGAGACCTGCTAAGAGGTCCCGACCGAGGTTGTCGGTACCAAGCCAGTGGCGCTCGGCGGTAGAACGCGTAATCTGTTCGTCAAAGGGGCCGACAGCGGGAGCATTGCGTAGGTCAAGCTCCTCCGGGCTGTAGCGGACGGGGGGCCATAAGGCCCAATCCACCGGTAGAACACGCCAATCAGCCACCCGGAGCGGCCCGGGCCATTGCGGCCGTCCCGTGAGCGCCTCCCAGTAGTCCCGAAATATCGGCCAAATCACCTCCCCCTGGTACGATGCCACAATGGGCTTATTGTAGGCTAAAAAGTCCGCCAGGAGGGCTATCAGCACCAGCACCCCCGTGAATCTTAGCGCAAAGAGCGCCAACCTGTTTTCTTTGAAGGCTTGCCAGGCTCTCGCCCGCGGCGAGTAACTTATTTTCGCTTCACTCATCTTCGGCTGTAACTAATGCGCGGATCTACCACGGCGTACAAAATATCCGCTACCAGTATCCCTATCAGCGTCAAAACAGCCCCGATCGTAAAGACCGCAATAATCACTGGATAATCCCGCGCAATCATAGCCCCATAGCTCAAAAAGCCCATGCCCGGAATAGAAAAAATGCTCTCCAAGATGACAGACCCGCTAATCATACCCGGAAAGATTGACGCCAGCAAGGTGATGATAGGGATGAGGGAGTTTCGAAAGGCGTGTTTCCAGATCACGAGCCTTGCCGGGAGGCCTTTGGCACGGGCGGTACGAATGTAGTCCTGGCCCAACACCTCTAACAGGGCGCTGCGCATTTGTCGGCTGAGAAAAGCAAGGGAGCCGTAAGTATACACGATCACGGGCAGAATCAGATGATAAATCCAGTCCAGGAGCCGTTTGGTGAAGGGCCAGTCGGGCGAATGTTCCGTACTCTGAACTCCCCCCGGCGGGAAAATATCCAGATACTCCCCTCCACACAAAAACACGATTGCCATCGTCCCTATCCAGAAGGTCGGCAGCGAATACAGCATGAAGAGGGTCGTGCTAATCACGCGATCCGGCCACTGGCCTCGATGCACGGCGGATTGGACCCCTAACGGGATGGCAATGAGATACGCCAGCACAATAGAAATGAGATTGATAACGATAGACCAGCGCACGGCATCGCCGAGCTTGGAGGTAATCGGGCGTTTATCTTGGTAAGAAATCCCAAAGTCACCCCGGAAAAGGCCCATCAGCCAGCGGTGGTATTGATTTTGCGTGCCGTACCAGTGGATGGTGGGAACGTAGATTTTCCAGGGGGTGGCCTCGGTGGAAAGGGCTTTTGCGGCGGACACGACCTCCTCGTAAGCTGGCCGCAGGGCCGGGATCAAATACCGCTCCAGAAGCGTGAGCTTGTGCAGAATTTCGTCGTAGTTTTTCTCCTGGGGTAGGAGCACCAGGAGGGCGCGGGCTTCCGTGCGATCGGTGCCTTTCCAGGCAGAGTCGCTCGCCCTCGCGTAAAAAGCCTCTTCCAGCTGCAGAAGGGCCTGATAGTAGCGCTGAACCGCCTCCCAGTTGCCAAACTTATACACCAGTCGGCGCAGCGCATCCTGCACCGGGACTTTGGGGATTTTGTAGAGGGTGTCGGGCTCGGCCAGCGGGCCGATAGAGAAGTAAAACACGGGCAAATCCAGGCCCAAGTCCCGGCGCTTTTGCAGGTAAGCGGCCTCATTAGCCTGGCGCTCGGCTATCTGCTCACCTCCGCTCTGCTGACCCGACAGCATCTGCTCCACAGGGTCTCCCGGCGCACTCTGACTGATGATAAACGACAGCAGCGTGATTATTAGCAACGTCGGAACGAAAAAAAGTATCCGCCGCAGTAAGTACGCCGTCATAAGTCAAACATATTTAGCGCATGGCTTCGGTTTTTCCGTAGCGGACATGTTCTTTGGGTGTCCAGAAGCCGCTGGGGAAAAAGCCCGGCCGGATAGGACTTGTGTAGGCATTCCGAAACCGCTTGTGAATAGCGATCCGTTCATACGGGGCAGTGAGAAAGATGTACGGCTGCTCCTCATACACGATCGCGTGAAAGAGGCGATAGAGCGAGTCGCGACGGGTTTTATCTAACTCTTCCCGGATCAGCTCGATGATGCGATCGGTTTCGTCATTACCAAAACCTACGTAGTTAGACCCGCCCTCTGCCCAGCTCTTCGTGTGCCAGATTTGTTTGAGGTCCTGCGGATTGTGAGAACCGATCCAGGCACCGATGTACGCATCAAATTCATGTTTTTTCGTACGTTCCAAAAAGATAGACCAGTCTAACGAGGTTATATTGACTTTTATACCGACTTTTTGGGCTTCTTGTTGGAGGATGCGCGCAATCTGGAGGCGGACTTCGTTGCCGGCATTCGTGAGAATCTCGAATTCCAGGTTGACTTTGCGGCCATCTATCATTTTTTCGCGGATGCCATCGCCATCTCGGTCTATCCAGCCTGCTTCGTCTAAGAGCTGGGCCGCCTTTGCGGGGTCGTACGGAATAGGAGGTAGTGTGTCGTTATAGGAGCCCCGCTGCATAGGGTACAGCGGCCCTGTAATCCGCTGCGCCATACCATAGGAAAACTTCTTGATCAGCATATCTACATCCAGGAGGTGGGCGAGCGCCCGCCGTACCCGTCTATCGGTAAAGACAGGCGGCCTTCCCTGAGGACGCATATTTAAGCCAATGTAAGAATATGCAAACATCGGCGGCGTATGCAGGTTGAAATGCGTAGTAAAACCGGTATTGGCTTTCAGCTGGATAAAGTCTTTGGCGGGAATGGCATTCATGACATCTAACTTTTGCGCCTTGAGGTTGGTGATAGCGGTATTGGGGTCGTTGATGACACGGTAGATGAGCTTATCAGGGTAGGCCTCGTAGGCAATGCCTTCTAAGGTGTCGGCCCACCAGCGAGCCTTTCGGCGAAGCACCACCTGCTGGCCAGTTTCCCACCGCTCTAAGAGGTACGGCCCACACCCCACAATATGCTCTGGCTCCCGCTGCATGGCATTATAGCGCCGAGCAAACTTCTGGATATTGGGGTCATTCCGGAGCTTCTCGCCCTTCTCATCCAGCTCGGGGATGCTGTAGCGTCCCATGAGGTTTTCCGGGTCGTAAATATAACGCGGCAATACATAGAGCGTCCCGATAGAAGACAGCGCTAACATATACTTTTGTTTTGTCACAACGATGAATCGCCGGGGATTTTTAGGGTCTACGATGACATCTTTGATGAACTCATAATAAGGGCGCAGCTGAGCACAATCCACTAAGGGATTTTTGATGACTTTGACGGAGAAGGCGAAGTCCTCGCCGGTAACGGGGGTGCCGTTGTCCCAGGTAGCCGCCGGGTGAATCTCAAACGTGAAGCGGAGCCCGTCGGGGGAGATTTCGGGCAGGTCTTTCGCTAAGGCCGGCACATACGGGAAGTTCGTATCTCGGGGATCCACGGTGAGTAGGCTCATGAAGATATTGCCAACGATGTAGCCGGCATCGGCGCCTTGGTAGTTGGTGGGGTTGAGCTGGTCCGGGTCAGAGAGGTTATGGCAGACAACCCAATCGCCGCGGGTGGGCTCCGTCTGCGCCGAAGCATAAGGGTTGCCTTCAGGCTGGCGGGAAGAGGAGCACCCTGCCCAGGTGAGTGCGAGAGCCAAAAGCCATCCCAGCACCAGCCCCCTTCGGAAAAGCATAAACATAGCCACGCCAAAGATAAGGGTTTTGCCGATTTATGCTGGAAGCTATCTATCGGTCCACTTCGCACATGACGACATCCAGGGAGCCGACGAGCGCGACAAGGTCAGCCAGCCACATCCCTTCGCCGATTAGCGCAGGCAGCATGGCTAGGTGCGTAAAGGAGGGAGAGCGGGCATGCAGCCGCTGCGGCCGATCCTGCCCTTTCTGCCCTATGAGGGAAAAGCCTATCTCCCCCCGCGCGCCCTCGATAGAAGCATAGAGGTTCACTTCGGTAGATAGACGCATTTTTTTCCCAGAGAAGCCCCGCGGGTCAAAGCCTCCCCCACCCGGATAGCGCTTTTCTAAAATATCTATCACCTGGTAGAGGATGCGGAGGCTTTCTTGGATTTCCCGGTAGCGGACGAAGGTGCGGTCCCAGCAGTCACCCAAAGCGCCCATCTGCCCCTGACCATAAGGCACTTCAAACTCCAGCTCGGGGTAGACGCCATACGGCCGCACCCGCCGAAGATCCCAAGCTAAGCCTGACCCCCGTAAAACCGGCCCAGACGCCCCATACGCCACCGCTACATCCAGCGGTATCACCCCTACCCCGGCCGTCCGCTCAATAAAGATGCGGTTATCCAAAAGTAAGCGCTTGATTTCCTCCACCCCCTGCGCTAAATGCGGCAAAAATTCGCGCAGCTTCTCCAAAAATCCTATCGGCAAATCAAAAGCCACGCCACCTACCCAGAAAAGATTATACAGTAGCCGCGCCCCACTCCACCACTCCAAAAGCTGCAAGATATACTCCCGGTCCCGAAAGGCCCACAGAAATCCTGTTGTTGCCCCCAGGTCAATCGCGTACGTTCCAATAGCCAACAGGTGAGAGGCTATGCGGTTGAGTTCAGCGCCTAAGACCCGTAGATACTCTATGCGGGGGGGAAGCTGCCCTTCCCACCCGAGCGCCCTTTCTATTGTCAGAACGTATGCCTGCTCCCCTAAGAGCGCGGCCACATAGTCCAGCCGGTCCACATAGGGGATAATCTGAGAAAAAGTCAACGCCTCAGCATGCTTTTCAAAACATCGGTGCATGTAGCCGATGTCTACCTCAATACCTGTGACCCATTCGCCCTCTACATCCAGAAGGAGATGCAGAACGCCATGCGTAGAGGGATGCTGCGGCCCCATGTGGAGTTTCATGAATGGTCAAATGTACGAGGGATGTAGGCTTGGAACCAGAATGGGAAGTACACGCCTAAGCGGTTAAGCACATGCACCGCGCTGCATGCAGGGAGGGGACGCTATGCCCGGCCGCTCTTCGTCTTGAATACCTCCGGCCCGTGGTAGTTGAGAAGGAGCGCCGGTGGCAAAAGGCCCTTCTGCAGGACGGGAAGCGCGTAACGTAGGTACTCTAGCTCGCGGACGCTATGGGCGTCTGTGGTTAGGACGATAGCGATGCCTTTTTCGGCGGCGCGGCGCACCCAGCGCCAGTCTATTTCCATGCGGTAGGGGTTGCCATTAAACTCTATCGCCACGCTGTGGGCAGCGCAGGCATCGAGCACAGCCTCCTCATCTATGGGGTAGCCGTGGCGACCCCGCAAAAGACGCCCCGTCCAATGCCCAAGGATGCGCACATAGGGGTTAGAAACCGCCCGTATAAGCCGCTCCGTAGCCTCCTCCCGCTGCATTTGGAGCTTTTCGTGTACGGAGGCAACCATGTAGTCTAACTGGCGCCACACGGGCTCGTGGTAGTCTATCGCGCCGCTGGGCAGGATGTCAGCTTCCACGCCGTGGAGGAGGGCGAAGGCACCGCCATAGCGGGCGTTCAGGGAGCGGATGGCTTCGCCTTGGGACAGGAGCGTTTCGGCCGAGAGGCCGCCGGCATAGGCCGCCCGAGCGCTATGGTCGGCAATTCCTAAATAACGCCAGCCCATGTGCCGGGCCGCCTCCGCCATAGCCTCCAGCGTGTCAGCCCCGTCAGAATAGGTCGTATGAACATGCACCGACCCCTGTATGCGAGAAAGCTCCAGCGGCTCGGGGAGCTTCCCCTGCTCAGAAAGCGGGATAATATCCTCCCAATCCCGCCACGCAGGAAGGATATACGGTAAACCCACCCGCTCAAAAAGCGCTTCCTCGGACAGGCCGCTCAGCGCGCGCGGCTCGCCCAGCCGCCTCCGCATCGCCTCCGTAAAACTTTCCGGCCCCGTATGCGCAATCAAGGCCCACCCGAGCGTCTCTTCTTCTACGGGGAAAAGCACCACCTTCCCGCCGTGAAGCTCGGCCTTATCTGGTGTAGTAACGGCGTCCGGGGGCAAAGCCGCAGAGACCCGTGCCCAGTGCGTATGGGGCACTAAGGCTTCTACCCTTTGCAGGAGGGGTAAGGCCCGCCGAAATTCGCCCACAGGATGGACAAAAGGCGCATTTTCCCCGAGCGTTTCTACGAGCTTTTCCCACAGGCGGGCAGCTTCGTAATACAAAAGCAGGTGCCGGGTGGATAGGTACTGGCGAGTATTTTCTTCGATGCGTTTGAGGGTGGCAGCCCCCCACCCTTTGAGCTTATCCAGTTTGCCGCGCTGGATCGCTTCCAAGAGCTTTTCGGGGGAGGCGATGCGAAGCTCGTACCATAGCTGATGGACGCGTTTAGGGCCTAAACCCCCGATGTGGAGCATTTCCCGCACGCTATCGGGGATTTCTTGGCGAAGCTCCTCCAGGAGCGGGGCAGTGCCAGCCTCATACAAGGTGCGCGCAAGGCTTAGGAGGCTGCTCCCGATGCCCGGAAAGGTTCTCAAGGCTTCTACGAGCGTCTCCGCATTCTGGAAGGCGGTGGGGGGGAGGCTTTCGGCAGCCCGGGTTAGGCGCTCATACGCAGAAAGCCGAAAAGCCTCCACCCCCTTAATGGAGAGGCGCTCATACAGTTCTGCTGTCAGCTGCTGAAAAAGCTCAGGGCTCATGAGCGGTGGGTAGCGTCCCGCATGGCGGCGAAGGCGGCTTTGAGCGTCTCTCGGTCTGCCACCTGGGCCAGGTAGTTGAACATCGCGCCCTGCAGGTGTTCTGCCCCATCTATCGGGATGACGGCCCCGGTGAGGTAAGGCGCTAAGTCAGACAAGAGGAAAGCTGCGAGGGCCCCCAGCTCCTCGGGACGGCCGTAACGTTTGGTAGGCAAGCGCTGAAGATATATCTTCTCAAAGTCCTGGCCGGGCATGAGGCGAGACCAGGCCCCCTCCGTCGGGAAAGGCCCCGGCGCAATAGCATTGACCCGAATATTGTAGGGCGCCCACTCATACGCGAGGGATAAGGTCAGCGCTTGGACGCCCGCTTTGGCCGCAGCCGACGGCAGGACAAATGCACACCCCGTCTCCGTGTAGGTCGTGACGATGTTGAGAATATGCCCGGGGAGGCTATTCTCTATCCAGTAGGCGCCTGCCCACCGGCTCGTGTGAAACGTCCCCATGAGCACAATATCCACCACTGCCCGAAATCCCTTAGGCGAAAGCGTCTCCGAAGCCGCCAGAAAGTTCCCCGCCGCATTATTCACCACGGCATCCAGGCGCCCCAGCTGCGCCATGATGCGCTGCATCATGGCTTCTACCGATTCATAACTTCGCACATCACAAGGGATAGGATGCACCGCTGGGCCGATTTCTGAGGCGGTCTTTTCCAGGACTTCTTGGCGGCGGCCGCAAATTACCACCTGCGCCCCGCATTTCACAAAAGTCTCTGTCATGGCCCGGCCCAAACCAGTGCCCCCGCCCGTCACCAAAATCACCTTGCCACGTAGGTCTATCGTCAACATAGGCTAAAAGTTGTATGCCGGATTCTTGCGCGAAAAGTCCAGATCCGTCAAAGGCGGATTGACTTCCAGCTTGTAGTACTCGTACCTTTCGTAGAGGCCGAGTTCGTCTTCGACTTCTACGACGAGGGGAATCTTCCGCTTTTCGTCGATGGTGAGGCGAATGACTTTGCCATAGTCGGAGGGGACTTTGAGGACAGTCCCGGGTGAAAGGCTTACATTCGGCGAAGAGAAGCCATTGAGCTCCATGATTTTGTACCAGCCCACATGGCGCTTTTCGGCGATGCGGAAGAGGTTGTCGCCTTGTTGGACGGTGTAGGTTTGGATTTCGTACTGGGGAGGTTCCAGGATGATTTTCTGGCAGGGGACGCCATCCCAGGTGAGGCGTCCGCCAGAACGGACGAGCTTTTCGACCTGATTGGCATAGCGCTTTTTAGCGGCCAGCAGGAGGCTCCGTAGCTGGTCGTAGCCCGTGGCGAGAATAGTCTGGTGCTGGCCTTCCAGAACGAGATTACTGTAGGGGTCCAGCGAGAGGGGGAGATAGGGAAACGTATTAGGCTTCACAAGGAGTTTCTGGGAGCCTGTTTCAGCGGGGTATAAGACTTCCACGCCTTTGCGGGGGCTATGCTGGTAACCATACACGGCAAAGGGGTTACGCCGCAGCTTGAAGGTCATATGTTCCAGCATGAGCTTACCCCGGATGCGCTCGTACTTTTTGAACTCGTAGCGCAAGGTTTGGAGGCGGCCGGTTTCTTCCAGCATATCTTCGAGGAGCTTGAGGGCCTCGTCAGTGGAGGAAAGGGGCCGCCAACTGAGGCTCACCAAGAGGCTCCCCATCAGCAGGAGCCAGAAGTTACGCCGCATGCGAGCCAAGGTACAAAGTTTCCGGGAAGAGCGCTGCTTCGTCAGGGTCATTAGTAGCGCAGATGAAGAGGGTGCTATTTTGCTGGATTCTCTCCTGGATGCGCTGGTGAAAAAAAGTTTTCCATTTTTCGTCGAGGAAGGCGGTAGGTTCGTCCAAGAGGAGGATAGGGGTGTTCTGAGCCAGGGTCAGGGCCAGGAGCAGCCGCTGGCGCTGGCCGGAGGAAAGCCGCGAGAGCGGTGCAGCGGTGCGATGACCGAGCTGGATTTCCGCCAGAAGGGTCTCAGATAGACGTAGCCCCCGAAAGTGCCCGTAGCTCCAGAGGAGGTCCTGGATGGTTAGCTCCGCAGGCGGGAGGAGGTGGGGCGAAAGCGCGCTTACATATCTGCGCCACGCGGCAGGCGAAACGGCCTTCCCCGCCAAAGAAAACCCCACTTCTCCATCGGTGGGACGCAAGAGGCCAGCGATGATAGTAAGGAGGGTGCTTTTGCCGGAGCCGTTGGGGCCAGTGAGCGCGATGGATCGAGGGGCTTCCCAGCTCAGCGTAAGCGGTACCCTCCAGAGCGGCCCCTGTTCATACCGATGATTGATTCGAATGGCCCGAAGCGCTGCCGGACTCGCCATGAATGGTCTTTTTCGGTACGAGACTCGCTGTCAGCTCCGCTTCGCACACGAGCTTGTCCTCGACGTAGGCTTTGCCGGCCATCTTGCATATCCCCCGCCGAATCTGCAAAAGGTCCAGCTTAAACACGAGTTGGTCCCCTGGTATCACCGGCCGCTTGAAGCGCGCATTGTCGATCGCCAGGAAATACACCCAGTAGTCCTGTGGATTTTCTACGATGTTGAGAAAGAGGATACCGCCTACCTGAGCCATGGCCTCCAAGATGAGCACCCCCGGCATGATGGGATTATCCTCAAAGTGCCCCACAAAGAAAGGCTCGTTGATGGTTACATTTTTTATGCCGACGATGCTATCTTGGCTGAAATGGGTGATTTTGTCCACGAGGAGGAAGGGGTAGCGATGCGGCAAGATGCGCCGGATAGCATGAATGTCAAACACCACATTCTGGCTGGTGGGCGTGCGCTGGAAGCGCTGGATGATTTTCTTTTTTTGGATGAGCTTGTGGAGGGTTCGGAGGAAAGCGATGTTGGCGGCGTGGCCGGGGCGCATAGCGATGATTTGGCCTTTGAGGGGGGCGCCCAGCAGCGCCAGGTCGCCGATCAGGTCCAGGAGCTTATGACGAGCGGGCTCATTCTCAAAGCGAAGGGGGGTATTATTAAGGACACCCTCGGGGACCATTTCCACATCGGGATAGCCAAAGAGCCCCCCGATACGTTGAAGCTCTTCCTGGGTATAGTGGCGATCCACGATGACAATGGCGTTATCCAGGGTGCCGCCTTTAATGAGGCCCCGATGGTAGAGCTCTTCCAGCTCGTATAGGAGACAGAAGGTGCGAGCGGGCGCCACTTCGGTGGGGAAGTCCTCCCACCGCACCAGCGTGGCTAGCTGCATTCCCAGCACCTGAGAGTTGTAATCTACCATCACCGTAGCGCGAAACCCATCAAACGGCAAAGCCGCAATATCTACGCCGCGCTGCTTATCTTGGTAATGCACCGGCTCCTCAATCACGTAATACTGCTGTTCGGCTTTTTGCGGCTGGAGGCCTACCCGCTCTATGGCTTCCACGAAGGGCTTTGCGCTTCCATCCAGAATTGGCACCTCCGGTCCCCAGACTGAGATACGCGCATTGGACACGCCCATCCCCACCAGGGCCGCCAAAAGGTGCTCCACCGTGTGAATCCGCACCTCCCCCATCCCTAAGGTGGTAGAGCGCATGAGGTCTACCACATAATCCACCTGCGCCGGGATCTCCACAGACGGCGAAAAGTCTTCCCGAACAAACACAATGCCAGTATTTTCCGGGGCAGGCTGCACCACTACCCGACTGGGCTCACCAGTATGCAATCCCACTCCTTCAAAGGAGATAGCCTCTTTCAGCGTATGCTGTTTTTGAAATGCCATGTCTTATGGCGTTTGGTTTAGCAGCTGTTCTAATCTCTGAATAGCTGGGTAGAGGTCTGGAAGCTTTCGCATGATAGCCTCCATAAGGAGCTGACGGCGTACCTCCTGAGCCGGGGCACCCCGCCAAGAACGGCCAGGCACCGTAATAGACTTGGAGATGCCGCTTTGCGCCGCAATAGAAGAATAGTCAGCAACCTCTATATGGTCAACAATGCCCACTTGCCCGCCAATCCGGCAATAGGCCCCCACCCGCGAGCTACCCGCAATCCCCGTCTGCGCCGCTATCGCCGTGTGCCGACCAATCCGCACATTATGCCCCACCTGAATCAAATTATCCAGCTTCACGCCCTCCTCTACCCGGGTCTCACCCAGCGTAGAACGATCTATACAAGTATTAGCGCCAACTTCTACATCATCCTCAATGACAACGGTACCAACCTGTGGGATGCGTTCATACGGACGCGTTTCTCCCTTATAAAAGCCAAAGCCATCCG
>JAPYWM010000021.1 GCA_028276345.1 Sphingobacterium sp. | reverse complement strand
CCCCACTCCATAAGGGTCTGGGTAGAAGAACTAAATGACACGGCGCGCGGGCAGCCGGTAGTATCCCAGCTCCAGATGAGGGAGAGCGGTTGCCGGCGTGGGGAGACGGAAAGGGTAAGCCGGAGCTGCGAAGCAGAAGGACGTTCTAAAGCGAGCACTTGCCCTACTGGCAGAAGCTGATAGTAGGCGAGGGTTTCTGCTTGAGCGGGAAGGGGGGCAGAAAAGGAGATTTCTATTACGTTGTCGGAGAGGACTTCCCAACGTAGCGGGAGACGGCAGGTGAGCGGGGACTGGGGGGGGATAGTAAAGGGAAGTGTGTCGCAGTCCGATGAGAAGAATCGGCCATATTCATCGGTAAGGAGCGTGTCAATGATCAGCGCATACGTGCCCGACGAGAGGGGCTGGCTAAAGTAGAGTGCGAGATGGGCCCCGCTGCCGATGGCTGCGGTGGGGTAGATGTCTGCCGGATGGAGGCGGAAGGCCTCCGGCGAGGGTGCTGCCCATTGGGAAAGGCTGGTGAGGAGGAGCTGGCCGGCCTCTGGCAGCACCTTGTCTACCGTGAAGCAGGGGCGGGGACCGGGAATGATGCGGCGCAGCTCGCCAAAAGCGCCTCCCATCGCCCGAACGGCATAGTAACAGGTGTCACCAGGCCCTACCACGTCGATAGTGGCAGAGCCCGACCCGGCGTAGATGCGGGTCGGGTTCTGGCGAGGCTGGAAGCGCCACACCTCGTAGGTAGAAGCGCCAGGGAGGGGGTGCCATTCCAGCAGGACAGTAGTGGGGGTGAGGGCGCCGGCTTTTTTCCAGGCAGGAGGGGGAAGGAATCCCTCTATAAACTCCACCACACGAGGAAGGGTGTCTATGCCGAGGAGCCACCCATTATCGACAGGGGTGCAGGCATCCCAGGCCCACGGACCATACGCTTCCCAGACAAAACCGCTTGGCGTTAAGCGCCCAAAATACATCTGGGGTGGCAGCCACAGCACAAAGCGCCCATCCCCCCGTAAGAGTAGACGAGGCCGGATGTTACCCTCTACCCAGAACTGCACATGGCTAATCTCCTGCCAGGGGTCGGGACTCAAAAGACCCAGACGCCAGACTTTACCGCTGGGATGGCTGCCCAAGTAGAGAATTTCCTCGTAGCCATCGCCCTCCAGGTCTACGGGATAGAGGTGGGAGCCGACCTGCTGAAGGCCGGTATGGTAGGTGCCAAGAAGGGTTTCGTGGTCATAGGCAAAAAGGTAGCCAGCGTAGTTTCCGAAAACCCAGAGAGAGTCGTTGCCGCGACGAACCTTAAGGATACGGGGGATAGTGGTGGAGCCATTCCAGGTAGTGGTGTCCGAAAGGCGCCGCAAGGTTTGGCCTGTCAGGGTACGTGTTTCGTAATGGCCTTCTGCGGTGCGAACCCAGATGCTCCGCAGGTAGTCTAAGCGAGCGGCCAGGCCTTTACCGGCATAGAGGAGGCTTTTGGGGGGAGAACCGCCGTAGACAAAAAAGCTATCATACCAGACGCACAGGAGTTCGGGCACTCCGTCGTTATCCCAGTCGGCAAGGTCCCGCGCTAAGGCAGCGCGCGGAATGCTATCGTAGGGGCTGTAGGCATTCCCCCGCTTAGAAAGGAAGATGATCTTATCGTAGGTGCCATCTGGCGCATAGCGGGTGGCAAGGAGGTCTCGAAACCCATCGCCATCCCAGTCGGGTAGCGGCTCAGGCCAATAGTAGCCGGCTGGAGCAGTGAGGGCTTGTATCTGGTGGTTGTCAATACCTATGGCACTGGGTGTAAAAGGAAGCGTGCTCAAAGACACAGTGACGGTTTCCCGGACGGTGGTAGCAAGGAGGGTAGCCACGGGAAGCGAGGGCGTTCCAATCCATGCTGCGCCAGTGGTATCTACGCGATCAAAACACTGCTGGCCGCCGGTATAAGATAGACAAACCGGGAGAGGCGCAGAAAGCCGGTAGGTAACTCCGTATCCGAGGCGGTTTTCCTGCCAGGTGGGGGTCAGGCTCGCCTCGAGAAAAGCGGGGCGAGCCGTATCTACGACGATGGGGCAGAGGGCCGTAAGGGCGTTGCGATTACGGAGGAAGGCAGTGAGGCGGAGATACCACCGGCCAGGCGCAGGGGGCGTCCAGAAAATAGTCGTATCCCAGGTAGGAACCGAACCCCGGATACCCGTCAGCCAAGGGCCCTGGAGGGCAGGAGCCCAGGATATCTCCCACGAAGAAAGGAGGCTATGGTAGAGGCGAAATCGCAGAGAGAGGGGAGCCAGACCGTAGTAGCCGTTCGGGAGCGGAGAAAGCCATTGAAGAAGGCCACTTTGAGGGTAATCCAGCGCAGGCGGCAGGCGCAGAAGACCAGAACCCGTGTAGATGTCCCAGCCGGGAGAGCCTACATCCAAGGCCGCGCTGGCGAGCGTAGCGCGGACTTCCTCGGGGGAAAGGGTGGGGTGCTGAGAAAGCAGGAGGGCGACGGCCGCGCTCGTAATGGCCGCGCTGAGGCTGGTGCCACTGAGGCTTCGGAGGAGGCCGCCCGGCAAAAGCACGGGCACCTGGTCCCCCGGTGCCACCCAATCCACCCGACTATAGCCCGAGAGCGGCCACAGAAAGTAGCTCCCCCGCTCAGGGTCGAAACTAACTGCCCCCACCGAAATTACCTCCGGAAAGCCCGAAGGATAATGGGGGCGGGCACCCACGCCATTCCCAGAGGAAGCCACCACCACAACCCCCTGGCTCACCGCATAGCGAATGGCTTCCGCCATCATCTGGGAGGGCACCTCATCCCCAAAACTGCAGCTAATCACCCGCGCCCCCCGCCGTACCGCATATAAAATCCCCCGTACAATATCGTCGTCTTCGCCGTAGCCGTCAGCGCTAAATGCCCGCACTATCAGGACAGGGCACCCCGGCGCAATGCCCTGCACAGGACTGGCACCGGGTTTTGCCGCTATCACGCTGGCCATAGCAGTCCCATGGCCGTTTTCGTCTATAGGAAGCGGGTCGGGCTGCCACGCATCACCCGACGCTAATAACCGCCCCTGATCAGTAAAGTCATAGCCGATTACGTCGTCTATGTAGCCATTCTGGTCATCGTCTATGCCGTTGAGGTCGCCCGGGTCTAAGCGCCGATTGCCGTTGAGGTCTTCGGCGGGATTGATGTAGTACTGGCCAGAGAAGGCAACCAGACCTGTGTCTATCCCTGTATCCAGGATGGCAATAGGGACTGCCGGGCTACCATAAGTACGCATCCACGCCTGGGCTGTCTGAATAGCCAGATGATGCCAGCCATAAAGGCCGCTGTGCAGCCGTCGTCCTCTCAGCAGCTCCGCTTTCTGAAAAAGCCCACTGGCCTGCAAACGTTCTAAAAGCTGAAGCGTATCCTCTCCCGCAAAGTGCAAGACGAACCACCCTCCTAATGCCGCCTCCATCGTATCCGGCGAAACGGCTTCAGCCCGAACAAAACCCCGCCACAAAGCACGCTGACGCATCTCAGCGGCCACTTGCCCCGCTCTCAAAAGCGTGCGCAGTTCCTTCTGCGCTGGACTTACCCACACACAAACGCTCTGCGCCCATAACACACCCACCAACGAGAGCACTCGCATCCTTCCAAAGTAGGCGTTTTTGTGCAACCTATGGCTCCCGGCGTCCGTATATGGCGTCAGCGTGAGAGCGCTCTTTTAGCCGCCGGCATGGAAGTTTCCTGCCAATGATCTACCTCCCTGGAAAGAGGCGTGTCCAGGCCACGGCCCCCGCACGGGGGCCGTCTTATTTTTTAGGGACCCCGCTCCCAAGCCACCGATAGCCTTTTGCAACCTGCCTCACCCCTCGCCCGTATATAGGCTGAACAATGGTTCTTCCCTTCCGGGCAGCACTAAGCCTAACTACCAGCCCAGCCAGAGAGAGTCGCCCGGTGATCTTCTTGCCCAGCTGGCCCCCGCAAGGGGGCCATTTCTTTTTTAGGGCCCCTCTGCCAAACCAGATAGCCTTTTGCAACCCGCCTCACCCCTCGCCCGTATATAGACTAAACGATGGTTCTTCCCTTCCGGGCAGCACTAAGCCTAACTACCAGCCCAGCCAGAGAGAGTCGCCCGGTGATCTTCCTGCCCAGCCGGCCCCCGCAAGGGGGCCGTCTTATTTTTTAGCCTGCCAAAAGAACAATAGCGCCTACACCAGCGGCATAGCCCAGCCCTACCAACCATGAAAACCGCTCTCTGAAAAAGACTACGCCTATCACCCCGGCCAGTAGGACGATGCCAAGATTCAGGCTTAGAAAGAACGGCACAGCTGGTAGGCTTCTCAACCCCTTAACATAAAAAACGACGGAGGCGATGTTGGTCAGGCCCAGGAGGGTCGCCCCTGCCCAAAGCGCGGGCCGGCGGAGGTGATGAAGCTGTTTTTGAGACACATGAAGCGCGAGGCCGACCAAACCGGCAATCCCCATAATGAGGGGGGGGATGTTTTCATCGGGGAGGCTTTGCCAGGTGGGCTGGAGGGCCTTGAAGAGCGTGTCGATGATGCCATTGCCCAGCCAGAGTAGGAGGCCCCAGCGTAAGGCCTGCCAGAGTTTTCTGATCCCCCCTTCCTGTAAATACGGCCCATGCACAAGCAGAATAGCCGCTAACGCCAGAAAAAGCCCCACCTCCTGCCGCGCCGAAATAGGTTCTCTCAAAATCACGACAGCAAAAGCGATCGGGATAACAAGCGAAAGTTTGGAGAGCATGCCGGCCAGGCCCACGCCTATTTCCCGTGACACACGCCCCGTAAGGGAAAAGACAGAAACGAATAGAACACCCAGCACCACCAGCCCAGCCAACCCGGCGGGCGGCGTCTGTAAAAGGGCCTCCCAGGAAAGAGGCTTATAGATAAGGGCCGCCAGAACCGCCACAAAGTAGTTTGCCGTCACCAGCGGAAAAACCGGCAAACGCAAAAGGCGCAGCCACACCAGAAGGAGCGTACTGGTGAGCACACAGCCCACCACATAGGCATAGCCCATTGCGCAAAGATGAGGAAAGTCCTGCCCTCCCTGAGGGCTTTGGCTTATGCAACCAGACCCCCTCCCTCGCCGTATGAATAGTGTTATGAAAAACGAGCTAATCAAAGCGGTTTTGATGGTGGGCTTGAGCCTCGGGCTCGCCCAAGCGCAAGAAGGCGTGACGGCCATCGGTGGTGCCCTCTCTAAGGATGGACTCCGAGTAGTTTCCCTGCGAACGGCCCTGGGTGGCAATCCCTACCTTCACCTGGGCGCCCAGGTCGGAAAAGACCAAAACGCCTGGACGGCAGGCCTCTCCCTGAGCCAATTTTTGACTTTCTCGCCGTGCCGGGGGGCCTGCCGGCGGTCAGCCCCCGTAGCCCCTTATCTGGATTTTGGGATGCGGCTGCGCTACCTCCCCGAAAACACCCAAACCACTGTGCTGGGTCATGCCGGGGCCGGCGTGCTTTTCCCCTTGGGCTTCGTGGAGCTTTTCGGGCAAGCAAACCTCTATGCTAACATCTCCCAACCCCAACCTCAATTTGACCTCATTGGCGGTCTGCGTATAAGGTTCTGACCTCCCAGCGGTCTATCTGCGTTTTCATCATCGGTATTGGCTCTATGGCGGCCCCTCTCCGGGGCCGCTACGCTTTTGGGAGTCCGTATGCAGCGTTTTTTGTTGCTTTGCCCAAGATGAAGATCCTCTGCTGCATCAGTCATGTCCCGGACACGACCACGAAGATTCAGTTTGAGAACGACGGGAAGGCGTTAGACCGCAAGGGTGTAACCTTTATTGTCAATCCCTATGATGATTTTGCGCTGGCCCGTGCCGCCGAAATCAAAGAAAAAACCCCCGGCACTACGGTAACCGTATTATGCGTGGGGAAAAACGGCGCTTCCTCCACAGACAGTGTGGATGCGACCCTGCGCAAAGCATTGGCGTTGGGGTTTGATGAGGCGGTTCGCATCGATGCCGAGCCGGTGGATGGGTACTTCGTAGCCAAGCAGATCGCCGCTTATGCCCAGGGAAAGGACTTCCAGCTCATCCTCTTCGGAAAAGAGTCCATAGATTACAATGGTGCGCAGGTGCCCGGCATGGTGGCTGCTCTCCTCAACCTGCCATTCATTTCTTACGCTACGAGCATAGAACTCTCCAATGGCAATGCCCATCTGACCCGGGAAATAGATGGGGGTAAGGAGCATATTGAGGCGCCGCTGCCCCTTATTTTGAGTGCACAGAAGGGCCTGGCTGAATGGCGCATCCCCAATGTGCGCGGCATCATGCAAGCTAAAACCAAGCCCCTGCATGTGATTCCCCCTACCAGCGATCAGCCACGGGTGCGCACCCTCCTCCACGAGCTTCCCCCGCCTAAGGGGCCCTTCAAAAAGATAGACCCCAACAATCTGGAAGAGCTCGTGCAAGAACTTGCTAACAAAGGACTTATATAATATGAGCGCCATAGGTATCTGGGCAGAAGTCAGCGAGGGCCGCTTCAAAAAGCCCGTTTTAGAAGCCCTGACAGCAGGGCGAAGCTTTGCGGACCGGGAAAGCCTCCCCCTCTGGGCCATCGTCGTCGCCGGCGAAACGCTCCCCGATAACCTCCTCCAAACTTTGGCTGACTACGGAGCCGACAAGGTGATCCTCATCACGCACGGGGATTTGCAAGCGTTTATCCCGAATGCGTACGCGCGCGTTTTAGCCCAGTATGTGAAAGAGGCGGGGCTGCCCTTCCTCTTCCTACCGCAGAGTTATAACGGACGGGCAGTGGCTCCCCTGCTGAGCATATGGGCGGATGCAGCCTTCCTCTCAGGCATTAATGCCATTCCGGAGAAAGAAGGCGCCGGATACAAGGCTCGTCGTATTGCCTATTCCAACAAGGCCATAGAGTGGATTTACACCGAGCACAAGCCCATCGTAGCGACGCTACGACCGAACTCTTTCGTTCCGGCAAAGGCCAGCCGCCCCCTACAAGTCGAGGCGCACACCATAGCCCCGCTTCCCGAGGACCTACGCGCCCGCCCCGTGAAAGTAGAAAAAGTCGCTACTGATCGAGTACCCCTCACAGAAGCCGAGATCGTAGTGTCAGGTGGCCGTGGCCTCAAAGGCCCCGAAAACTGGGGCATAATAGAGGACCTCGCCAAAGTCCTGAGCGCCGCCACCGCCTGCTCTAAACCCGTATCCGATGTGGGATGGCGCCCCCACCACGAACACGTGGGACAAACCGGCATCCAGATTTCCCCCAACCTCTACATCGCTGTCGGCATCTCCGGCGCTATCCAGCACCTGGCCGGTGTAGCCAGCTCTAAAAACATCGTCGTCATCAACAATGACCCCGAAGCACCCTTCTTCAAGGTGGCGGATTATGGGATTGTAGGAGATGCCTTTGAGGTGGTGCCTCGCCTAACCGAAGCTATCCGTCGCTATAAAGAGCAGCACAGTCACTGAACCCTCCTTCCTCCCCTCCGCAGAGGCCCTTCTCCAGGCCGCAGAGACGGTCCAGCCTCCTGTACGGCTCTGGCTCTGTGATGGCAACGTCTACAAAGCCTGGAAAAGCCTCTTAGATGCGCTGCGCCAAGAGGCCCCTCTTTTGACCCTGGAAGGCGGCGAAACTCTTAAAACCCTCCCCAAAGCTCGCTGGATATGGAAAAAGCTCTACCAGTACGCGTTAGACCGGGGCCAGGTTATCGGCTTGATAGGGGGTGGTTCACTCCTGGATATAGGCGGCTTCTGCGCCGCTACCTGGAAACGCGGGGTGCCCTTTATCAGCGTACCTACATCCCTCATCGCCCAGGTAGATGCCTCCATCGGCGGGAAAACGGGCATTAACTTCCGCCGCGGGAAAAACCTCATAGGTGTCTTTGCCCAGCCGCATGCGATATGGGTTTGGCCCGGCTTTCTGGAAAGCCTCCCCCGGTCAGAACTGCGAAGCGGGTGGGTAGAGGTTTTCAAGCACGCCCTAATCGCAGGGGGAAACCTGTGGGAGGCTGTGCAGCCCATCTCCGTGGAGAAGCCACCCCCACTCCCGCTCCTATCTGAGGCCGCTACTGTCAAGGTACGTATCGTCCAGGAAGACCCCCTGGAAGAAAAACGCCTCCGTTTCGTCCTGAATCTCGGCCATACGCTGGGGCACCTGTGGGAGAGTCTCTCTCAGCCTACCAAGCGCCCCCTCCTCCACGGCGAAGCTGTTGCCATCGGCCTCGCCCAAGAAGCCTATCTGAGCCACCGCCAGGGCTACCTTCCAGAGGCTACTCTGCAAAATATCCTGACCTGGCTGGAGAAGCGGCAATATCTTACTCCCTTGCCCGCCTTCTCTTGGGAAAAGTGTGAGAAGCTGCTGTCTCAGGATAAAAAGATTCGGTCGGGGCGGCTGCTTTTGCCTCTTTTGCGAGGGCCGGGTGAAGTAGCCCCAGCCGTAGAAGTAGGCCTTCAAACCCTCAAAAAAGCCGTACACTGGTACCGGCAGCGGTATGGTGGTGCGGATTGACCCTGTGGAAGGGCCGCTGGAAGGCTTCGTGCCTATCCCTTACAGCAAAAGCGTCTCCGCCCGGCAAATCCTAATAGGCCTTCATTCGGGAGGGCCTTTCACCATAGCGGGTTTATCCCAAGCTGATGATACGCAGAAGCTCATCCAGATTGCCAAGGCATGTGGCTACACCGTAGAGCAAGAAGGCGAAAAATGGACCTTTATCCCCGGACGGCTGGCCCTCCCCCCCCACTTAGCGGTAGGAGAGGGCGGCACCACCCTCCGATTTATCTTACCCTGGCTTGCTGGCCTCCCGGGGAAGACGACGCTTTACTTAGGGGGACGTCTATCGCAGCGCCCCATAACCCCCCTCATCCAGGCCCTGGCAGAAACCGGGGCCTACATAGAAGTAGTCGGCCATACGCTGGAAATCACCGGCAATCCCGACTGGAATCCTAAACGCCTTCAAATAGACGCTCGGCAGAGTGGGCAGTTTTTATCCGCGCTCCTCCTAATGGCGCCGCGGCTGGAAGTAGGGAGCACCATCCGAGAGACCTCGGGGGAACCCGCCACGCTCAGCTATGTGGAGGGACTTACGCTGACGCTTCTCAGAGACGCGGAGCACTACTGGGAAAGGTCTACTCCGGATGAGTGGGTTCTGGTGCGAGGTGGTAAAGGCATCTCTGCCTGGGCGGTTCCCTATCATGCCCGGGGAGAGGCGGATTGGAGTGGGGCGGGGTATTTCTGGGGTTGGGCCATGGGAACGGCGGCCCGACTTAAGCTACCCCTGTCGCTCGGGAGCAGCCAGCCGGAAAAGACCTTTTGGGGCAAAGGGCCCTGGCCGGTGAAAGTAGAACCCCTCCCTTGGGGACTCCGCCTCATTTCCAGCGGGGAGTGCCCGCCCGCCTGGGAAGGTGACCTAAGCGCTGTACCCGACACCTTCCCCACTCTGGCCGTGCTGGCCGCCCTCTCCGCAGAGAGCTGGTCCTTTACCGGCCTTCGCACCTTACCCCACAAAGAGTCCCATCGCCTCCTTGTCATGCAGACCGAACTGGCCAAAATTGGCGCTCGCATAGAATGGTCGGGCGATGCCTGTCGGGTATTCCCGCCGCCCAAGCTGCCAGAAGAAAGGCCGCTCTCCTTTCATGCGCATGGGGACCATCGGGTAGCCATGGCGCTCAGCCTCTTAGCCAGCCGGCTGAAGGTTCCTCTTTATATCCGGGAGGCGGAGGTCGTGGCGAAGTCTTTCCCGGGCTATTGGGCGGCTCTGCGCAATGTAGGGATTCTGCTTACTTTTGAAGAGTGAAGCGGGTGCGAAACTGGGGTCGGACGGTAGCCTTCTCGCCAAAGGCCGTAGTCCAGCCGCGGCGAGAGTCTGAGCTGGTAGGCCTTATTCAGCGGGCTGCCGGGGAGAAACAGCCTATTCGGGTCATGGGCGCTGGCCACTCCTGGACGCCCCTCATAGAGACGCCCGGGTACCTCCTCAGACTGGATAATCTGCAGGGCCTTATCTCGCTCCAGCCCAGCCGTTCTGAGGCCACCCTGTGGGCCGGCACCCGCCTCTACAAAGCCACCCGCCTTTTATGGAGAGAAGGCTTTTCCCTTGCGAACCAGGGCGATATTGACCAACAGAGTCTGGCGGGGGCCTTCTCCACAGGCACCCACGGCACCGGAAAAGCCTTTGGCGTCCTCGCCACGCAGGCTACCCACTACCGCTTCATAGATGGCAAAGGCCAGATTCATGATGTTTACCCAGACGCAGACCCCGAACTCTTTAGCGCTCTTCAGGTTTCGCTGGGTCTCTTAGGCGTCATCACCCAGCTCACCCTCAAAGTAGAAAAAGCCTACTACCTGCACCTGGAAAAGCGCGTTATTCCCCTGGAAGAGGCCCTTGAGAACTTCTCGCATTACCTGGATACCTATCGGCATGTGGAGTTTTTTTGGTTTCCGTATAGCGACCGGGTGGGACTAAAGCTCACGCAGAAAAGTGAGATACCGGGCCAGACATTCTTTCTGAAGCGGTGGGTGATGGATGGGCTGTGGGAAAATGGTGCCTTCTGGGTACTCAATAAGATAGCCCAGTACCGGCCGGAAAGTTCGCCCGCGCTGTGCCGTTTTGCCGGGCGGAATATGGGAGAGGAGGTGCGCATAGACGGCGCGCATAAAATCTTTGCCACGGCGCGCTGGGTGCGCTTTCGAGAGATGGAGTATGGCGTCCCCGCCGACGCCGGCACCGAAGTACTCCGGGAAATCGACAAGTGGATTCGTCGGCACCAGCCGGCTGTGAGCTTCCCCATAGAGTACCGGTATGTAAAAGGAGATGATATTCCCCTTAGTCCGGCGCAGGGGGGCGATCGGGTGTTTATTGCCGTGCATGCGTATCATCGTATGCCGTATGAGGCGTATTTCAAGGGGATAGAGGAGATATTCCAGGCCTACGGGGGGCGGCCCCATTGGGGGAAGATGCACACGGCTTCACCCGCTTACTTAGCGCAGGTGTATCCACAGTTGCCGAAGTTTCTATCGCTCTGTGAGCAGTATGATCCCCAAGGTGTTTTTCGGACGCCGTATTTTGAGCGGCTTTTGTGGGGCGAGCGGCAAGCGGTTTCGGTTTAGCGCTCGTGTAGGGGCGCACAGAGAAACAGGGCGTCAGCCTCACCACCCCTTAGCTAACCCCAGTGCCCCCTGAGCAGGCATAAAGTCTTTATCTGTCGCCTCCTGCTCGGCGCTTACGGCGCTTTTCGGTCAAATCCAAGTGCCTCCCCAGCTTATTTCAGCTTTATATTTGACAGATGCTGGGTGAGATGCCTGTTTATCGCTCGCGGTGGCGTCCTACCGCTGAGAGTGCGGAGCAGGCGCGACGCT
>JAPYWM010000202.1 GCA_028276345.1 Sphingobacterium sp. | reverse complement strand
TAAGCTGACCAATGCTATAGGTACCAGACTCTCGAATCTCGCGGGCCTTATTGCCAGGTAAAACTACCGCTACATAGCTCTGAGGACCGACTTTAAGTTTCTGGCTTTCTTGGAGCTTCATGCCGACAGTGGCCTTGGTCCAAGTGCCTCCCTGTTCAACCTGAACTTCACCGCGCACGGCCAAGATAGTCGCTGTTTGCGCCCACAAGAATGCTTTCATTACTATCAGCCCAAAGGCTGCCATCAAACTGCTGCGAGTCATAACAGGAGAGAAAAGTAACAAATCTCATGCCAAAGGAGGCTTACGGCCTGACGCTGTAAAAAGGCATACTTCGCCACTAATCAAAAGCGCGAGAAACGTCTCCTCAGCCTCAATCCAGTAGCCCTGCTCAGCCAGGTAAGTAAAGAGGGCGCCAAAAAGGAGAAAAAGCCCCAGTTGGGTTAGCCGAACCCATACATAGCGACGGACGTTATCCGCCACGAGGCCCATCAGGATCAACCCCACACCGCCTAAGAGGTAGAGCAGGAGGGGGGGCAGCTCCTTCCAAAGAGCATGATGATAGAGCATCGAGGCGATATTAGCGTGAATGAGGACGCCGTACATATCGGGTGCGGTATGGGCAAAAAGTCGCACGCCGGCAGGCGTGAAGAATAGGTCCTCGTTGTACTGATAGAATAGGTCAGCTAGCCCGAGGAAGACAGCTTTCTGAAGCAGAATGGGAGGCATGAGCGTGTCCTGCAAAAGGTCTTTTCCAGAGAGGAAATAGAAGCAGGAGATATTGCCCCGATAGCGGATGGGATAGCGGGATGCCGGAAAGGTAGCGGGCGAAAGGGTAGAATCCAGGTGCTGGACCGCCGCCCAGGCCAGTGAGGGCTCAACCCCCCGCGCAGAGCGATGGTACAGCCGAGCATACCGAACAATCCGTCCACCAAGGCGCTCCTGGTAAAGCAGGTTGGCAAAGGCTTTTCGGGGGCACTCCGTGAAGAAAGAATCACTTACATGCATAGCGGGGCGGGGGGATGGGGTGGTGGCATCTCCTATATCCGCAGGCAAGTAGAGGGGCATCTCAGAAGCTACCTGACAGAGAGTTTCCCTGAGAAGGCTATCTTCTGCCGGGTCGCGCCGATCGCGAAAGTAAAGGTCCAGCACAATGCTCCGGGGCTTTTGCGTAGCGACTTTCCTGAGGAGGAGGGCGATTTGTGAGCGGGAAAGCTGCCCTACATCAATGATCACAAAATTTGTGTCAGAGATAAGGGGTTCTCGCGGCCGCTGAAAGAAGTCCATCCACTTCCAGGGCCAGTAAGCCGGGGGCAGAAAAGTCAACGCGGCGTACAAGAGTAGACCGGTGATGGAGAAGCGCCAGAACCACCGGCTGAGGGTGCTGACCCTCATAGGGTAAGGGCTTGGCGGTAGCGGCGAAGCGTTTCCCCAAGGCCCAGGTACAGGGCGTCGGCGATTAGCGCGTGACCGATGGAGACTTCGGCGAGGTTTGGTAGGTGCTGACGCAAGAAGCGCAGGTTTTCTAAGTTCAGGTCGTGGCCGGCATGCAGACGTAAGCCCACTTCGGCCGCTACTTCTGCCGCATGCCGATAGGGGCGGATGGCTTCCTCGGGGTTCGTGAGGTAGCCCTTAGCATAGGGGCCGGTGTAAAGCTCTACCGCATCGGCTTCTACTTCCTTAGCGGCCCTGACCTGCTGCGGCTCGGGGTCAATAAAAATACTTACTCGCACGGGTATAGCGCGAAGCCGCTGGACGACTTCGCGTAGAAAGCCCTGGTGCTGGGGGATGTCCCAGCCGTGGTCCGAAGTCAGGGCGTTTGGGGGGTCGGGCACGAGGGTGACTTGGGCCGGACGGACTCTTTCTATCAGCTCGAGGAAGGTAGCATTGGGATAGCCTTCGACATTGAGCTCTATACCCAGCGCATCGCGCAAGGCATACACGTCGGCATACCGGATATGGCGGCCGTCAGGCCGGGGGTGCACAGTAATGCCGTCTGCACCTAACTGCTCACAGGTACGAGCAAAGGCCACGACATCGGGGATATTGCCGCCGCGACTATTGCGCAGAAGAGCGACTTTATTGACGTTGACACTGAGGCGGGTCATTCCGGAATGTCGGTGAAGTCTAATGGATAATCCAGCACGGCTTTCCAGGGGAGACCTGCGGCGGGGAGCCGCTCTAAAAGCGGGTCGGGGTCAAGCTGCTCGACATTCCACACGCCGGGCTTTTTCCAGATGCCGGATACCATCAGCTCGGCAGCCACGGCCGGTGGAACCCCCGCCGTATACGCTACAGCCTGCGCCCCACAATCCGCATACGCCCACTCATGCCGAATATTGGTATACATGTAAAGCGTACGGGGCTTACCTTGATAGACGCCCCGGAGCTGCACCCCAATAGATACCCAGCCTTTGTAATCCGGCGCCAGACTCGCCGGATCCGGCAGAAGCTTCTGCAAAAACTTAATCGGCACCACAGGATGCCCCTCGTAGTCAATCGGGTCAATCCGCGTAAGACCAACATTCATAAAGGCTCTTAGGTGCATCAGATAGCTATCCGAAAAAGTCATCCAAAAACGCGCTCGCCGAATCGTCGGATAGTGTTTGACAAGCGACTCTAACTCTTCATGGAAGATAAGGTAGGCCTTTCGGATGCCGATGTCGGGGAATTTGAGGTCCTGGGCGATGGAGAGCGGAGGCACCTCAATAAGCTGGCCATTTTCGTAGTAGCGGCCCGTCTGGGTGATTTCCCGGAGGTTGATTTCCAAGTTGAAGTTCGTAGCGAAGGGGCGGCCGTGATTGCCGGCATTGCAGTCTACGATGTCTAAGTAGTGGATTTCGTCGAAATAGTGTTTGGCCGCATAAGCTACGAAGGCGTTGGTCAC
>JAPYWM010000201.1 GCA_028276345.1 Sphingobacterium sp. | reverse complement strand
ACCACCCAGTCAAAGCCCGTATCCATCGCCCAGGCCAGGTCCGCCTCCGAACGGATCCCCCCTCCCAGGCTCATCCGCACCTCCGGAAAAGCCGCCCGTATGCGCTGTAAGGTCTCCTTTTGCACGAGATGCCCTGCCCGAGCACCCTCCAAATCCACCACATGCCAGCGCCGCAGGCCCCCTTCCCATAAGCGCGTCCCTATCTCCTCCCACCCGCCATACGCCTTTCGGGCTTCAAAGTCTCCCTGCCGCAGCCGCACCACCTCACCTTCCCATAAATCTACACCAGCTATGACCTGCATATTTGAACAAAGTTGGCAAGAATTTGCTCTCCGACAGAACTGCTCTTCTCGGGATGAAACTGCACGCCCCAGAAGTTATCCCGCCGCAGGGCAGCACTAAATGGCTCCCCATAAACAGCCTGCGCAATCGTATCAGAGGAAACCGGCGCCCGATAACTATGTACGAAATATACGTAGCTTTCGGATGGGATGCCCTGGAAAAGGGGGTCATCCGCTGAAAAGGTAACGCTATTCCACCCGATGTGGGGGATGCGGGGGGCTTTCTGAAAGCGTTCTACCGGAAGTGGAAACACACCGAGGCCTGACACATCGCCCTCTTCGCTGTGTGCGCATAAAAGCTGCATGCCTAAGCATATACCTAAGAAGGGGCGGGCATAAGTGGGGATCCAAGTGTGGAGGCCGGCGGCTTGCAGGTCTTGCATGGCAGGGGCGGCAGCCCCCACGCCCGGAAAGACCACCCCAGCACAGCTATCGAGCTCGGCCGGGTCGCGGCTATACACGACTTCTACGCCTAAGCTTTCCAGGGCGCTACGGATGGAGCGGATATTCCCGCCGCGATAGGCGATGAGACCGATTTTCATAGGCGGCCTTTCGTGGAGGGGATGGTAGTCTGGAGCCAGTCGCGCTGGAAGGCTTCTCTCAGGGCGCGGCCAAGGCCCTTGAAGAGGGCTTCCACGAGGTGATGGGCCTCTTCGCCATTAGCCCAGAGGTGGAGCGTCAGCCCCGCCCGTACCGCCAGCGTCTGGAAAAAGTGCTTCCACAGGGCCGGGGAAATATCCCCGACGCCTTCTGGCAGCGCTACCCGCCACTCGCAGTGCCCCCGCCCACTATAATCCACCACCACCAGCGCTAACGCTTCATCCATAGGCAAATATCGGTGCGTACTTTCTAACCGCCACTGGCCATAACGATGCAGCCCTGCCGCATCGCCTAAAAGCCCCCGCAGAGCCTCCCCCAGCGCAATCGCTACATCCTCCACCGTATGGTGCGCATCCACTTCAAGGTCGCCCTGCGCATGTAACCGCAGGTCCCACCCCGCATGATAGGCCAAAAGCGTCAGCATGTGGTCTAAGAACCCCACACCCGTCTGAATGTCAGTTTGACCGGTGCCGTATAGGGTCAGCGTGAGCTGAATGTCCGTCTCACGGGTGCGGCGCGCATAAGCAGTAGAAAAGACCATCCGCGGTAAAAGCGCCATAATATCTAGCCAACCATTGACCCGGTGCGTAATAGGCTCCAAGTGGGAAGGCAGCACTCCTTGGCGGGGATTCGGCATATAGAGGGCCCGCAAACCCACCCGATATGCCATCTCCACATCGGTGATGCGATCCCCAATCACCAGCGAGCGCGCCCGATCCGCCTGCGCGAGATAGGGCAAAATCATCAAGGGCGAGGGCTTCCGAAAGGGCGAAGGATTCGCAGCTGGACTACGATCTATATGCACGCCATCCCAGGTTATCCCCTCCGACTCAAAAATATGCATTAGGAGCCGGTGAGGCCCCCAGAATGTTTCTTCTGGGAAGGCGGGGGTGCCCAAGCCATCCTGGTTCGTGACCATCACCAGCCGGAAGCCCAACCGCTGGGCCAGCTTGAGCGCCGAAATCACGGCCGGCATCAATCGCAGGCGCTCGTAGCGGTCTATCTGCTCGGTGTCTGCCGGCTCCTCTATGAGGGTTCCGTCGCGATCAATGAAGAGATAGCGCATAGGGCAGAGAATAGGGCGTTGTTTTCTTCGGGTGTGCCGATGGTGATGCGAAGGGTTTCTTCACAGAGGGGGAGCTGGCCGCGATAACGGGTAACGATGCCCTGCTCCAGGAGCTTCTCATAGATCGTCCGGGCAGCGTGGGTAAAGCGCACCAGGAGGAAGTTCGCCTCCGAAGGGAAAACCTCCCGTACTACCGGCAGGGTACGCAGGGCCTGGGCGAGGCGGGCCCGCTCAGCGCGGATTTGCGCAATGGTCCGCTGGACGGCCTCCTGACGGCGGAGCGCCTCAATGGCAGCCTCTTGGGCAGGCGCGCTGAGATTGTAGGGGAGCTTCGTGCGGTAGAAAAGCGAGACGACCTCAGGCGGCGCCACAGCATAGCCTACCCGCCACCCCGCTAAACCCCAGGCTTTGGAAAACGTGCGTAGCAAGATGAGGTTCTCGTACTGCGCCCGCTGCCTGAGCCAATACATCGGCTCCTGCGAAAACTCCCCGTATGCTTCATCTATCACCACCCACCCCGGAAAACGCTGTAAGATTTTCGCCACCTCCCCCGGGTCAAAGACGTTACCGGTGGGGTTATTCGGCGAGCAGAGGAAAATCAGGCATGTTTCGGGTGTGAGGACTTCCAGAATCGCCTCCGCCCGGAACGAAAAGTCCTTTTCCAGGCGAACCTTCTGCACTTTGGCCCCGTGGATGCGCGCATACGTCTCATACACCCCGTATGAAGGCTCCACCGTCAAGATACCCTCCTGGTGGGGTTCGCACACCGCCCGAATGAGCCAGTCTATAATCTCATCGCTGCCATTACCGCAAAGGATCTCGTCGGGTGGCACGCCAAGGTAGGCAGCCAAGGCCTTGCGAAGGGCTTTGTGGTGGGGGTCGGGATA
>JAPYWM010000200.1 GCA_028276345.1 Sphingobacterium sp. | reverse complement strand
ATATAGACGTTCGGACCAATGTAGACATTGGGGTAGATGATGGTGTCGTGACCAATATAGGCGTTGGGGCCGATTATGACGTTGTGGCCGATGTGACAGCCCGGTTCTATGTGCGTTCCTTCCCCGATCACCACATGGTGCCCGATTTCCACGCCTGGGAAGCGGGGTTCCTGTGCCGGAAAGGTAGGGGGGATGGTGGGCTGGAAGTATTCCAGGAGGCGATTGAAGTCCTGGAAAGGCTGGTCGGAAATCAAGAGGGCTTTATCCGCTGGGGGGTCTAACTTCTGGTTGATAATTACAATGGATGCGTTACTTTCCAGGGCTTTTTTGTAGTATTTTGGATGGTCGGCGAAAGAGATGTCTCCCGGTTGCACGCGATGGATTTCGTTGATGCCTGTGGCCACGATGCTGGGGTCACCGATCACCTGGCATCCCAATAGATCCGCCAGTTCTTTGGCTGTGATAGGTTTAGGTATTCGCATGATTTTTGAAGGTTTTCCAGTAGAGAGAGGGGACGGGGAGGGGGCTGCGCTCGGTATAATGGGCATTTTCGCGCTGGTGGTAGGTTTTTTCGGCGGGCCGTTCCAGCGCGTGAAAGATGAGCTGGCCGATAGGCATGCCGGGATACACCCGTACAGGTTGGAGGACGGAGATTTCTAAGGTCCAGTGGTTGCGAAAGCCCACATCGCCTTTACTGGCTGTGGCATGAATTTGAATGCCCAGCCGTCCAATGCTGCTTTTACCCTCCAGGAAAGGTACGCAGGTATGGGTTTCGGTGTATTCTTCGGTAACGCCTAAATAGAGGATGCCTGGCGACAGAAAAAGTCCTTCGGGGGGGATGGTGAGAATGGTAGAGGGGTTGGGCCGGCGCGCATCCAGGTACGGCGCGCTGTAAATACGCAGGTGCTTGCCTAAATGGACATCGTAGCTATTGCTGCCGAGAGCTTCCCGCCGAAAAGGCTCTATGACCAGTTCACCCCGCTCAATCATTTCTAAGATGGCTTTATCGGAAAGAATCATAGCTTTTCTGCCAGTTTGCTTATCCAGTTAGGGGAGGCGGGAGGAGGGGTAGGGGCAGTTACGGCCGGGGGAGCTGAGGCTGGCGGCTTTGTGTCCCGGGAGAGGTGGTCCAGCCTTTCCAGCTGCATCTGCAAAAAAGTCCGGATCTCCAGAATCAGCTCTTGCCGACGCTGTCGGAGCAGCTCGATATGGCTTTCCAGGGCTTCTTTTTCTTTTTGCAGGTTATGCAGGAGCGCTTCCGCTTTTTGTTCGGCTTCGTGGATGATGAGCTGAGCTTTTTTTTCGGCATTTTCTATGAGGGCGCGGCTGGACTCTTCAGCTTGCAGGAGGGTACGCTGCAAAAGAGACTCCATTTCCCGATAGCGGGCGATTTCCTGGGAGAAAGACTCAACTTTTTTGCGGAGGTCTTGATTTTCTTCTAAGAGGCGACTCCAAGATAGAGCGACCTGTCGCAAAAAGGCTCGCACCTCTTCGGGGTCATAGCCCCGAAGCGTGCGATTGAAGGTTTGATTTTGGATGTCTAAGGGGGTCAGCATAGGAATGTGCTTGGAGCCAGGACAAAGGTACCAAAAATCGTGCCGTTAAATAGGGATTAAGGCGGGTTTTGCCCGGCGCTCAAACTCGGCCCTGTACTTTTTGACGATGGCGCGCACAGGCCATACCGCCGCATCCGCCAGCGCACATATCGTCCGCCCCTCTATCTGGTTCCCGACATCCAAGAGTAGATCAATGTCCTGGAAGGTGGCTTCGTTGTGGAGGAACTTGCCCAGGATACCTTTGAGCCAGCCGGTACCTTCTCGGCAGGGGGTGCATTGCCCGCAGGACTCATGCTTATAGAAGGCGGCGATGCGGTAGGCAAAGCGGACCATATCGGTGTCTTCGTCGAGGACGAGCATGCCGGCCGTGCCCATCATAGAGCCGACCTTGCGGAGGGCATCAGCACTCATGCGTGCCCCATCTATCTCTTCGGGCAGCAGGATAGGCGTGGAGGAGCCGCCCGGCACCACGCCTTTGAGTTTTTTGCCGTTTCGGATGCCGCCCGCCACCTCGTAGATGAGGTCGGTGATGAGCATGCCAGAAGGGTACTCATACACACCTGGCCGTACCACATGCCCGGAAATCCCATAGAGGATAGGCCCGGGGTGCTCTGGCGCGCCGATCTGCGTATAAGCTGCCGCCCCCATCCGCAGAACCAGCGGCACATGGGCCAAGGTCTCTACGTTATTGATGGTGGTGGGGCAGCCCCAGAGGCCCTTTTGTGCGGGGAAGGGTGGCTTATAGCGGGGATAAGCGCGCTTGCCTTCCAGGGACTCCATGAGGCCCGTTTCTTCGCCGCAGATGTAAGCTCCCGCACCCCGATGAAGATACAGCTCTGTGGAAAAGCCGCTTCCTAAGATGTTTTTGCCAATATAGCCCCGGGCATAGGCTTGGTCTACGGCTTTTTGAAGTTTGTCTATCCAGTCGGCATATTCGCCGCGGATGTAGACATAGATAGCATCTGCTTGTATAGCATAGGCAGCGATTATGGCGCCCTCGATAAAGAGGTGTGGGTTGAACTCAAAGAGGCGGCGATCTTTACAGGTGCCGGGTTCAGACTCGTCGCCATTGGCGGCGAGGTAGCGGGGGACGCCATCTTTTTTGGGGGGCATGAAGCTCCATTTGAGGCCGGCATTGAAGCCAGCACCGCCCCGGCCTCGGATATTCGCGGCTTTGACTTCCTCGATCACCTGGGCGGGGGACATTTCGGAGAGGGCCCGCCTAAGCTGTGCATAACCCCCATGCGCCTCGTAAACCGCTATGTCGGATAGGTTCGCGATGGGCGGAATGAGAAGGGGCTTGTACGTACGCCAGTCCATATCCTCAAATAAACACAAAATT
>JAPYWM010000198.1 GCA_028276345.1 Sphingobacterium sp. | reverse complement strand
GAGATCCATGTAAAAGCGTATTGTAGTGGGTGATACGCGCCGAAGGTTGAAGGTAAGTTCAACCATGGCGGTAGGATTGAGAAAGTTTTGTCGGAGTCTGCCGATATAGCCTGAGGAAGCCGTATAGATTGTCTGGAAGGAAGTATAGCGTAAGCCCAGGCCAATGCCGGCGCCCAGCCGCTGTTGATTGTACGGGGTAGCCGCTGCGCCGATGCGCGCAAAGCTGTACACAGGCACCTGTACCATCCAGTTAGACCCGAAGGAGCCCAGAAACTGAAACGAGCCGGTTATTTGCGCACCGGGCCCCACAGCAAAAAAGTCGTCCCCACTCCGATGATAAATGTAGTTAGCCCCTATACTAATACCCCAGAAGTCCGCCGGGTAGCTAAATAGACTTTGCCCCAGGAAGCGAATATCTATCAATGCCAGCTCACCCC
Organism: Sphingobacterium sp.; assembly: GCA_028276345.1. Classification (GTDB taxonomy): domain Bacteria; phylum Bacteroidota; class Bacteroidia; order SpSt-205; family SpSt-205; genus JAPYWM01. The sequence continues at coordinate 2,488 of JAPYWM010000198.1, read as the reverse complement.
CTAAGTAGGGATGGAGGTTACTCCAGAAAGTTTTTGGGGAAGCGGTTTGGGCTTGTAGGAGTGATATGAGAAGTAGAGAGGGAAGGAAAAGCCCTTTCATCAGACACGGTATTCATCAAAGAGGGCGGTGAGGGTGATGGCGATGATGTCGGGGCTGCGGCCTTCTATTTCATGGCGGGGGATGAAATGGACGAGTTTGCCGCCGGCCCAGAGGGCGATACTGGGGGAGGAAGGGGGGTGAGGGGCTAAGTAACGTCGCAGGGTCTCAGTAGCTTCCTTATCTACGCCGGCAAAGACACTATACAGGCGTTTGGGCCGGGGCGAATGACGCAGGGCTAAGGCTATCGCCGGCCGCGCCGAAGCCGCACCACACCCACATACAGAGTTGATGAGAAACAGCGCGGAGTCCCCCGTGGCTTTGATTTCCGAAATGACTTTTTCCACTTCCTCGGGGGTACGCAGCTCTTGCAGACCTATGTGCGTGGTCTCCTGACGAATGGGTTCTACGACGTGAGCAGGGTACATAGCACAAAGGAAAACAAAAATCCGTTTGACTTTATCGCTGCGGAGGCTCAGGTGAAGGTAACGTGCCTGCTGGTGGCGAAATTAGCCTTTAGCCGTGCACTACCCCTCTGCGAATTTCTACCTACCTGCTTCGGACGCCGGTTCTCCCTTTTCCTGGTAGAAAAAACTACCCCTCTTGTGCTTACCTTTGTAGGCATATCTATGAACCGCTGGATAACTTACCTTCGTTTAGGTCTCTTAGCTTTGGCATGGGCCAGTGAACCCTGCCAATCTTGTCAGGAAAATCCGCTGTGTCTTGGCTCCTGTGGCTATGAACTCTTACTTAAGGCTGGGACGCCTCGGGAAAAGCTTGAGGCCCAGGTCGTGCTGGGTAAAGCGTGGGTATTAGGAGGCTTTCAGGAAGGGGCTGTGAAGGTGCTTTCGGAGGCCCTTCGCGAGGCCCCAGCGGAGGAGACCGCCCTTCGGGCCGAGGCCCGCTACTGGCTCGCACAGGCCCATCAGCATTTCGCGCCGGACTCTGCCCAATACCACTACAAGTACCTATTAGAAGATCCTTCTACCCCCCCTTCCTGGAAAGCCAAAGCGGCGCTGGCTCTGGGTAAACTCGTTTCCGAGAAAAACCCTACAAAGGCGCAGGCGTATGCCTCACAGGCGCTGGATGCTGCCCGGGCTGTCGGCGATCCGGAGTTGCAAGCTTTAGCCCTGAACCAGCTTGCCGTGCTTACGACCGATATGCCGCGGGCCCTTACCTATGCTGAGGAGGCCCTGCGGCTGGCCCGTTCCATCCCCAAACCGCGCCTGCGCGTGGCTATCCTGACTAACCTGGCCAGCCTGTACGACGATGTTGGCAAGGGCCGCGAAGCGCTCGCGCTCTACCAGGAAGCCCTCCAAACCGCCCCCGACTCCCTTAGCCAGGCCCACGTCCTCCTGAACCTATCCAGCTTCTATTACAAGCAGCGACAAATCCCCCAGGCCGAGCAGGCCCTCAATCAAATAGCCCCTATGCTATCTCGCTTACCCTATGCGCTCCGCCAGCAGTACTACCGGCTCCGCTTCCAGATGGCCTTGGAGCGAAAAGCCCTTTCCGAAGCAAGCCGCTACTTCGAGGCGGTTCTCCAGGAGGGTACAAAAGCCCTTCAGGAAACCGAAATCAACCGCACCGCCCAGTTAGAACAGCTGTCTGGCCTGCGCTTGCGGGAAAGTCAGCTAAGGGAGCTCGAGCTAAGTCGGCAGCGCGAACGTCTCTTTTACGCGCTGATGGGGGTTTTAGGGGTGCTGACCCTGGGTGGGGTAGGGTACGCCTATCGCATAGCCCGGCGCCGCGCCCAAGAAGAAGCCGCTTTCCGCTCCGAAATCGAAAAACTGAATAAATCCCTCGAATCCCAGGCCAGAGAACTGGAACGTCAAAACAGCGAACTCATCCGTATCTCCGAAGCGCTGGCCGAAGCGTTCCAAGACCTCCAGGATTCTATCAGCGCCGCCGAGCGCCTGCAAAAGGCCCTCATGCCCCCTCTCAATAAAATCTTTTCCAACAGCGCCGTTTATTATCAGCCCCTTCAGCAGGTCGGTGGCGATTTCTATATCGTGGCCCATGAAGCGCTCACGGGGCGCTACCTCATCGCCGTAGGAGATGCTACCGGTCACGGCGTATCCGGGTCTATCCTGGCATCCATTTTCGGGGCTACGATTCAGAACTTCTTCCTCCAAAATCCCCGTCAGAGTGCTCAGGCGCTTCTGATGCGGGTGCATGCCTTCGCGAGTCGGCTCTTGGCTACCCATGATGCCACAGGCGCCCCCATTCGTGAAGGGTGCGATGTAGCTATTGCGATTTTTGATGTAGGCCAGGGAAAGGTAGAAGTAGGTCTGGCTGGGCGCCCGTTATGGATATGGGAGCCCCAGGCGGGCTTACAGGAGTTAGACGGTGGCCGCCGGGGCATAGATAGCTTTACCCCGTCGGATTATG
>JAPYWM010000197.1 GCA_028276345.1 Sphingobacterium sp. | reverse complement strand
AGTTACCTGCCCATATACAGCTATCCAGCCAGAGGGGGCCTCTACAGAGACCTGAGCGTTATTAAGAGTGGCAGTGGTGTTTTGCCCGACCCAATGGCGCCCATCGCTGGCTAAAATCCGCCAGCGCGTCGTGGCATTTACCCCGATTCGAAAGTCCTGTGCATCCGTAGTCCCCACAAAGTGCGTGGCCGGGTTCGTGCCGCTATTACCGGTAAGCTTCCAGTCGCTGATGTCGGCCCCCCAGGTAGCATTTCCCAGCAGGAGCTGGCTGATACTCGTAGGATCAGTAAAGCGCCCCAGCACCCCCTGGCTGTTCGCTTGCGCTAAGGAGGTCCCCGTAGCTGAGAGCGCTTCCACCCGGAGGGTACCCGTAGCTAAATGCAAACGATGCGTGGGCGTAGTGGTGCCAATGCCCACATTAGTTTGCGCCCAGATAAGGCCCAGCATAGACAGTCCGTATCGCATAAGTAGAATCATTTTAGCAGCGCTTCAGGAACTTCTGGCAAGCGTACGCCAACATGGCGAGAGAGGCGCAGGCCGTCAGGGCTGTAGGTGTCGTTACGATGGGCTACGACCCAGTACGAAACGGGGATGTTATCCATTGGGTCGGTGGATCGGATACGAAAGCCCTGACGAGAACGGTCCGTCACATAGAGGGTTCCTTGCGGAATAGCGAGCGGCTGCACAAAGACCAACAGGGGATAGTTATCATCGACGTAGAGGTTGAAGCTGAGGGCGGGGTCCAGCGCCACATAGACCTCGCCCCTGATGAGCTGGGCGGTACCCCGATCCATGAAGAGGATTTCGGGGGCCTCGGGGCAGGCCATCGCATATAAACGCCCTTGCGCGTCCGCAATGACCGTAGAAGTGGAAGGAGCGGGATCAGAGCCTCCCACACTCAGGCCATAGATTTTGTATTGCGTGCCGCTCACGAAGGCAGAGACGAGAGAGCGAATGGTACTGGTGTTACCCGGGGCCTCAAAGCGGCCAGCGGCCCGATCGCCTGTGGTATTTTGTGCGTAGGCAGCAATGCCATAGTCCTGACCTGTGCCTGCAATTCCGGGCCCCAGGTTGTAATGGACAAAGTCCACCACTCCCACCATACCCACCAGCCCCACACCCGTGGATGAGGTAGCTCGTCCCACCACACCTGCGCGATTCGCCCCCCCTGTCGTGGCTATCCCTAAGACTACACTCGTCCCACTGGAAGAGGCTTTGTAACCATAAATAGCCCGATTCGCATCACCCCCCTGCACTTGAAGGACAGCTCGGGTACTAAGGGGAGTAGTCGTCCCTATAAGGATCCGCCCATCCACAAAAAACCGCATGCGCTCCGTACCGTTGGTACGGATATGAAACTGCGTAGCATCGGCAGTGCCTAAGTAGTTGACGCTGGGGTCTGTTCCGGAATTGCCTAAGAGTTTCCAGTCGCCGGGGTCGGGTCCCCAGGTCCCATCCCCCCGTAAAAAGTCCGAAGCAGAGCCCGTGAAGTCTATCCGATAGGTAACGCCGTTCTCGTCTAACCCCACCAACGCATTTCCTGTGCCGCTAAGCCCCTCTACCCGAACCTGCCCACCACTAACGTGCAGGGTATGCGTCGGTGTGCTTGTGCCTATCCCCACATTTTGCGCCCAGAGAAGGCATCCGAGCCCCCATATATAGCTGTATGCCCGCATGGGGCAAAGCTACAAACTTTCAGCTCAATCTGCCAAATATTCGGATTGAGCGAAAACAAGGATTACTCTTTTAGCAAAGCCTGAACGAAGGCACGTGGCTCAAAGGGCAAAAGGTCCTCAGCGCTTTCGCCCACACCGATGAAGCGGATAGGCAGGCCGGTTTCTTCTACGAGGGCAAATGCAACACCTCCTTTAGCAGTGCCGTCTAACTTCGTGAGGATGATGCCGGTACAGGCTGTAGCCTCCATGAAGACCTGGGCCTGGCGGAGGGCATTCTGGCCGGTGGTGGCATCCAGCACAAGGAGCACTTCGTGGGGAGCGCCGGGCAGGGCTTTGCCCACGACGCGATAAACTTTGCTCAGCTCGCGCATGAGAGGTTCCTTCGTATGGAGGCGGCCGGCTGTGTCAATAAGCACCACATCGGCCCCGATCTGGAGGGCTTTTTGGATGGTTTCGTAAGCGACGGCGCCGGGGTCTGCGCCCATACCCTTCTCTACGAGGGGAAGGCCGAGTTTATCCGCCCAGTGCCGCAGCTGGGAGACGGCTGCCGCCCGAAAGGTATCTGCCGCACCCATGACGACCTTCTGTCCCTCCCGGGCAAAGCGCGCCGCTAACTTCGCCAAGGAAGTCGTCTTCCCCACCCCATTCACCCCCACTAAGAGTATCACATACGGATGGCCCTCCCTCGGCGTGAATGGCCGCTCCAACCTTCTCACCAAAATCTCCTCCAGTCGACCCATGATACTCTCCCCTTCCTGCAAAGGCTCATCTTTCAGACTCTTTTCCAGCTCGGCAAGGATGCTTTCGGTGGCCTTTATCCCTACATCAGCTAAAAGTAAAAGCTCTTCCAGGCTTTCGCGGGTTTCGGCATCCAGTGCTTTTCGGCCGGCAAAAAGACTCTTCAGGCGCCCCCAGAAAGAACGGCGGGTTTTCTCCAGGCCTTTTTGGAGGGCGGGCTCAGGCGTAGAAGGGGCTTCAGGCTGGGCAGAAGGTGCCTGCTTTTTGCCCCGCAGCCAGTCTAAAAGACCCATATTAGCGTTCTACGGTTTGCCAGTGGCCAAGGTATTCATGCGCAGTAAGGTCAGGCGTCATCGGACAAACAGATACATACCCCCTTTCCAGGGCCCAGAGATCGGTGTCGGGCGCCGCATCGTCGCTCTCAAACCGCCCCACCAGCCAGTAATACGGCTGCCCATACGGGTCTACCCGCTTTTCAAACTGCTCCACAAAGCGCCCCCGAGCCTGCCGCGTGAGCCGAATCCCCCGAATCTCCGAGAGCGGAAG
>JAPYWM010000196.1 GCA_028276345.1 Sphingobacterium sp. | reverse complement strand
GTCCAGGCTGAGAAATTCCCTGCGCCGCCCTCTTACTATGGCCCGCAACTTAAAGACCTGCCCGAAGGCAAGATGTTTCACTCTATCACCTACGGCAAAAATCTCATGGGTTCGCATGCCTCCCAGCTCTCGCCCCAAGAGCGCTGGAAAGTAATTCTCTATGTCCAGGCCCTCCGTGAAGCCGGCTTAGCCGAGGCGGAGAAGCAACAAAGCCAAAACACCGAGAAAAAACAATAAAATCCTATGGCACACCACGAAAATGCTGTGATTAACTGGCAGGAGCGTTTTCAGATGCCCGCTTCCTGGCGTCGCTGGCTGCTTATCCTTTTAGGGGTAGGGGTAGCGTTTATCCTTATTGGACTTCTCACCCAGATGGGCGGGCACTCCCATGAGGCGGAGGCGGCAGAGGCGCATCACCACGCGGCGCCGTGGCTTTCCCGCCTTTCGGCCAATCTGCTTATCTCGGCCATGTACTTGCTGGGTATATCCATTCTGGCGCTTTTCTTTCTGGCAGTCGGGTATGCAGCCAATGCCGGGTGGTATGTGATGCTTCAACGTATTCCCCAGACAATGACGACCTTCCTGCCTGTGGGAATGGTCCTATTGGCTATTGTAGCTGTGGGACTTTCCGGCGTATTGTACGAATGGACCCATGAAGACATCGTCGCTAAGGATGAAATCTTACAGCACAAGAGCGGCTATCTCAATCTACCCTTCTTTGTGGGGCGGCTGGTAATCATTCTGGGGGCGTGGTTTCTTTTCTGGAGGGCTTTTCGGCGCAACTGGGAGGCGCTGGATGCCACGGGAGACATCCGCTATTTCCACAACCTCCGGCGATTGGCAGCCGGATTCTTGGTGGTTTTCGCGCTAAGCTGGTCCGTCGCCAGCTGGGACTGGCTCATGAGCACCTCCCCGCACTGGTTCAGCACCATGTTCGCCGTCTACAACTTCGCCAACCTCTGGATTACTACGCTCTGCTTCATCACCTTCGCTACGGGTGTGCTCAAGCTGAGGGGCTACCTCTCCGGCGTCAATGACAGCCACATCCACGACCTGGGCAAGTTTGTCTTTGCGTTTAGTGTTTTCTGGACGTACATCTTTTACGGGCAGTTCATGCTCATCTGGTATGCGAACATCCCCGAAGAGACTTTTTGGTTTTATGAGCGTATCCGCGTGAATGCCAATCCGCAGTATGTCCCTATCTTTTATGCAACACTTGTGCTAAACTTTCTCTTTCCGCTCATCGGGCTGATGAGTGCGAGTATCAAACGTAGCATTGGATGGTTGATCTTCGTGACGGCGGTACTTATGTTCACGCACTGGTTGGATACGTTCATGGTGGTGATGCCGTCGGTAGCGGGGAAGAATGGTGGGTTTGGGGTGATGGAGCTGGGCTTTTTCCTGAGTGGGGTGAGTGGGTTCCTCCTATGGGTGGGGCGGCAGCTGGAAAAGGCGCCGTATTTACTTCCGCAGCGGCATCCCTACTTGGAGGAGAGCGTGCATCACAGCTACGAGCCGATGTAAGGGCTGCTCAGATAGGCCTATAAGTCCGGGGCCTGCGCTACGCGCGGGCCCCGTTGTACTTTAAAGGCAGTAAGAGGCGCATTGAGGAAGACCTCTCTGGACCTGTTTCTCGTGCTATTGGCCCGGTCAAAAAACTTAACATAATGTATCTTATGGGACAACTCAGCCTACTAAGACTTGGGCGCTTTGCCCAAGGCGGGTCCCCCGCTCGCCACCTGACCACACGAAGGGCAATCATATCTGCCGACCTCTTGGCATCTTTGCAGGATGCCGGAGTGGTCTCGCCGCCTGCGCCTCCTGTGGCTTCTGGCTATGGCCGCCGCCCAAGATGCCGACCTCTTCTTAGTCAGCGAAATCTACACCTATCTCGAGCGCTGGGATATCCGGGCTTATGCCGACACCTTCCTCCCCATAGAGGTTCGTCCCTGGGCCCGTGAAGAAGCCCGAAACTTCCTCCTTCGCTTAGATACCACACGCCTACACCGCTTAGACAAGGCTCGGTACCACCGGGCAATTTTTCAGCTGGTGGATAGCCTTCCGCCTCGCTCGGGCCGGGCTGCCTTTCTCTTTCCCAACCGCCGAGACCTCATAGAAGCCCGTATTTCCGGGGGCTATCTGGTCATCGGGCCCCTTCTACAGCTGAGCGCTGGCCGCGATAGCGCCGGCCTCCTCTACCAGAATACCCGTGGCGCTTACCTGCGCGCCCGCTTAGGAAAAAAAGTAGGTATCTACGCTGACTTCTTAGAGACCCAGGCCCGCCTGCCTTTCTTCATCGTCGACCGCTACAATACCTACCAGTCCCTCTGGGGCGAAGCTTTCGTAAAAGTCATACCCCCCCGTACCTTTGACTATAATAACAGCCGGGGCTACATCACGTACAGTCCTACCCCCGCCGTGCGAATCAAACTCGGCCGAGATAAAGCCTTCTGGGGGCCTGGCTTCCAAAGCCTCTACCTCTCCGACTACGGACCAGAATATCTCTACCTCCACATCCGCACCCGCTTAGGCCGATGGGAATATCACAACTTCTTCGCCCAGTTTGTAGATTTTATCCCCAATAAGCCCGATGCCTGGGGAGACTACCCCCGTAAATACGCTGCCATTCACCAGCTCCTCTGGCGACCCGCGCGAGGCCTTTGCCTCGGCTTTTACGAGGCCGTCATGTACAGCCCCTGGACACCTACGGGTCGCCGTGGTGTGGAACTCTCCTACTTCATCCCCCTTATCTTCTACCGCTCCATAGAGCAGTACCTCGGGAGCCCCGACAATGGCTTCCTCGGCGTCTTTGGCCGAGCTAATCTCTGGAAACATCTCCAGCTTTACGGGCAAATCCTCATAGACGACTACAACTTCTCCAAACGCAAAGAAGGCCAAGGCTGGTGGGCCAATAAATATGCCCTCCAAGGCGGAGTCAAAATCATCGATGCCTTCTTACCCACG
>JAPYWM010000013.1 GCA_028276345.1 Sphingobacterium sp. | reverse complement strand
CGGGCCACGAAGCCTTTACCGCTATGCGGGCAAGGGGCGCCCAGGTAACGGATATCGCTGTTATCGTCGTGGCCGCTGACGACCATGTGCGGCCCCAGACCCTGGAAGCCCTCAGCCACGCCCAAGCTGCCAATGTGCCCATTATCTTCGCCATCAATAAAATAGACAAGGATACCGCCAATCCCGACCGCATCCGCCAAGAGCTGGCTGAAGCAGGCTTTCTCGTGGAAGAGTGGGGCGGCCAATACATGAGCCAACCCGTTTCCGCCAAAAAAGGCCTCGGTGTCCAGGAGCTTTTGGAGAAGATTCTCGTCATGGCCGAGCTTATGGAGCTCAAAGCTAATCCCAACCGCCCAGCTAAAGGCACCGTGATAGAAGCCCAACTGGATAAGTCCCGCGGCCCTGTGGCTACCCTGCTAGTCCAGACCGGCACCCTCCGGGTGGGCGATATGTTGCTGGCGGGAGAACACTATGGGCGGGTGCGGGCCCTCTTCGATGAACGCGGACGGCGCCTGCCCGAAGCCGGCCCCTCCAAGCCCGCCCAAGTCCTTGGCCTCAGCGGCGTGCCCGATGTCGGCGAAAAGTTCTACGTCCTGGAAAATGAAGCCTTCGCCCGGGAAATGGCCCACCGCCGCGCCGAACTGCGCAAGGAACATGAGCGCCGACGCATCTCCGCAGGCATACTAGAAGGCGTCGCCGCCGGCCAGGCCAAACAGCTCAACCTCATCGTCAAAGCCGACGTCAGTGGCTCCCTCGAAGCCCTCACCGACGCCCTCGTCAAACTCTCCACCAGCGAGGTCCAGGTCAACCTCATTCATCGCGGGGTCGGGCAAATCACCGATAGCGACGTCCTCCTGGCCAAAGCCTCTAACGCCCTCATCGTTGGTTTTCAGGTGCGGCCCAGCCACACCGCCCGCCAGCTCGCCAAACAAAACAACGTAGAAATCCGCCTCTACAACGTCATCTACGACATCATCGACGAAATCAAAGGCGCCCTCTCCGGCATGCTCGCCCCCATCATCCAGGAGCAAACCATCGGCACCGCCGAAGTGCGCGAAGTCTTCAAAATCCCCAAGGTCGGCACCGTCGCCGGCTGCAAAGTCCTGGAAGGCAAAATCATCCGAGGCGCCAAAGCCCACCTCATCCGCGAAGGCGTCGTCATTTACACCAGCTCTATCTCCTCCCTCAAACGCTTCAAGGACGATGTCAAAGAAGTCCCCGAAGGCTTAGAATGCGGCCTCACCTTGGAGGACTTCCAGGACATCAAACAAGGCGACATCATAGAGTGCTTCGAAGAAATCCAGGTCAAACGCACCCTCTAAAATATGCCTGCTTATACCATCGAGGTCGTAGTCTTGCCCCTGCCAGCTCTCTTAGACCCTCAGGGAGAAGCCATCCAGCAGGCTCTGCACCGCTTAGGCGAAACCACCGTCCAAAGCATACGTGCAGGCCGAGCCTTTCATCTCGTCGTGGATGCCCCCTCCCCTGAAAATGCCCTCCAAATAGCCCACGCCGCCGCCCAGCGGCTCCTCCACAACCCCGTCGTAGAAACCTATCACCTCCGCCTCTTCCCCAGCCCTTAAGAACTATTAGCCCCCCGCAAAGCCAAGACACGCCCTACCCCGCTACCTCCCCAAAAAGCTTCCCACCATCCCGCAAAGCGTGCTACCTTCGCCCTAATGGCTACCGTAGCCATCATTATCCCAACCTATAATAACCTCCCGGAGCTTCGCCAATGCCTCAAGGCCCTCAGCCAACAAACCTACACGGACTTCGTCGCCTATGTATGCGTAGATGGCTCCACGGATGGCACCTTAGAGTACCTTAGTAGGAAACCTTATGAGTTTGTAAAGGTTCTAACGCATCCCGATGGCCGGAACCACGGCCGAAACGCCGCCCGCAACCTCGCCTTGCCTTACCTCCATCAGCATAGGTGGGTAGCCTTCCTGGACTCGGACAGCATCCCCCTGCCAAACTGGCTGGAAGCCTTCTGCACAAGCGCAAAGGAGAACGAAGTCTTAATCGGCAAAATACTCTATTATGCGCCTTTCGGCCCAAATCCCTGGAATTCATACCGACTTTGGCGCTCTAATACGCATCGCAAGACCAAAGAACGAATAACCTTCAAGCACTTCTGCACAATAAGTGCTTTTCTTTCAGCGGCGGTTTTCCAGCAAGTCGGTGGCTTTGACCCGGCGATTCGGCGGCACGGCCTCGGCGATGTAGAACTGGGGTGGCGTCTCCAAAACATGGGCCTGCGCTTTCGCCTAATAGCGGAAGCTAAAGTCTGGTCCGCTTCGCAGCACACGCCTGCCCAGGCCCTCCTACGCTACTATGAAATGGGACGTATCAACCTCCCCTACTTCTATCAAAAACACCCAGAAAGCCAACCGTACCTCTTCGGCGGCCGCTGGCTAACCAGCCCATTTTATAGCTTCCTGGCAAAAGCGATGTACTTTGTCGTTCGTCCCACCTGGGTATATGCCCTTTTAGGCCTTGTGCCAGAATGGCTGCAAGTTAGACTGCTTCACTACCTGGTATTGTATGCTATCATGCGGGGCTACGGGCGCAAACGCCCCCCTACCTTCCTGCGACAGTAGTGCCTAACTATCCCAAATAGCAAGAAAAGCTGGTACTTTTGCACGGTGCGATGGCTGTTTTTATCGCCTGAATTCCCCCCCAACTATCACCTTTTTGCGTGGCACCTCAAGGAAATGGGTGGGGTATCGGTAGGGATTGGGGCTACGCCTTTTCATCTTTTACCGCCTGCCGTTCAGCAGAGTCTGACGCTATACCGGATCGTAGAAGACTTACATGATACAGAGGCCGTTCTCGTGGCCGCGCGAGAACTCGCTCATGCCGTAGGTGGCCTGGATGGCGTGGATTCCTTCAACGAGTACTGGCTCCCCCTGGAAGCCGAGGTGCGTCAGGCGCTGGACATTCCCGGCCCCCGTCCACAAGACCTCCCGGCCTTCCAGCAAAAAAGCCTCATGAAAGCTTACTTCCAGAAAGCCGGCCTCCAGCCTATCCCCGGTCAGGTCTCACATTCTTTCGCGGATGTAGAGGCTTTCGTGGAAAGATACGGCTACCCCATCATCGCAAAACCCGATAAAGGCGTAGGGGCAGGCGGCGCCATCCGCATCGGGGACCCTACTGAACTCAAGCGCTTTCAGCAGACCTTCCGGCCTGGTTACCTCCTGGAAAAGTTCATCACCGGTACCATTCAGACTTTTGATGGACTGGTAGACTGGGAGGGGCGTATCGTCTTCTGTGCTTCCTTAGAATACAGCCGCGGCGTAGCCGAAGTCGTCACCAAAGACGAGGACATCTTTTACTTCGTCCACCGGGAAATCCCCCCTGACCTCTCCACCGCTGGTCAAGCTATCGTCGCCGCCTATGCGCTCAGAGCCCGATTCTTCCACTTTGAGTTCATCCGCGAAGCCGGCGGCCAGCTCTATCCCCTCGAGGTTAACATGCGTCCACCCGGTTTCCCCACCCTTGACCTTTTCAACTTTGCGCATGATAGCGACCTCTATCAGGGCTGGGCCCAGCTGATCCAGACAGGGGCGGCACCGCCCTTCCCGCCTGCCAAATACTACACCTGCTACATCTCCCGCAAACGTCACATCGGCTACGCCCACACCCATGAGGAAGTCCTCCGACGCCTTGGCCACGCCCTCCTCTACCACGCCGAAACCATCCCCCTCTTCCGAGCCGCTATGGGCGACGAACACTATATCATCCGAACACCCAGCTACGAAGAGATGCTGGAACTCGCTCTCTTCACACAAAAACGTCTCCTTCTGTAAAACCTATGCAAGTCACACACCATACCTGGTACAGTCCGCACCTCAGCAAGGACATGGGCCTCAATCGCTACGGTCAGCAGGGCCAACCCGTCCTGGCCTTCCCCGCCCAGGAAGGCAATCACCGAAACTTTGAGGACTTTGGAATGATTGACGCGCTGCAGCCCCTCATAGAAAGCGGCGCCATCCAGCTCTTTACCGTGGACAGCGTAGATGGCGAAAGCTGGACAGCCAAAGACCTCCACCCCCGTCAACGCGGCCTGCGCTATGAGGCCTATGTACGCTATATCCTGGACGAGGTCCTGCCCTTTATTCGCCACCATACGGACAAGCCCATCTGGACTACAGGGGTGAGCATGGGGGGCTACCACGCCGCCAATTTCCTCTTCCGATTCCCGCATGCCTTCGGGGGCTGCATCGCCCTAAGCGCCGTGTATGCGCTAAGTGAATTCATCAACGACTACATGGATGACCTGGCTTATTACAACTCCCCCTTGCTATTCCTGCCTAAGCTGGAAGACCCCTACTATCTGGATGAACTTAAACGTAAGGTTATCGTACTGGCCGTAGGTCAGGGTGCCTGGGAAGAGCCTATGCTTACCCAGACCCGCCAAATGGCCGAGATACTCCGCCAGAAAAACATTCCCGCTTGGATAGATATCTGGGGACCTGATGTCCATCACGACTGGCCCTGGTGGCATAAACAGCTCCCTTACTTTTTAGAGAAGCTCCTACCCACGCTCTCCACTTCTTGAAAAATTGCGCGGAAAGAGCGGAACTCAGACATCTTTGTAAGTAGCCTCGCCAGGAAGTTCGTGTGATTTCTACCCTTTTAGTGGGCGTAGCGGATCATTAGCAATCCGTCCAGTCCCTAAGCCCCCAGAAAAGTAGCGCGGATTTCCCGCCTTACCGTATCTTTGTACAGGTATGTGGAAGCACCTCATCACAGGCATAGCCCTGAGCGGTATGCTCCTGTGGGCACAGAAAAAGTCCGCGCCCGCCAGATCCGAAAAGGGAGAAACCGCAGAACCAGGTAAATCTACCTCCCTGGTACAATTCGCTAAAACCGAACACGACTTTGGCAAAATCAAAGAAGAGGACAAAGTCGCCACCACCCGCTTTACCTTCAAAAACACGCAGAAGCATCCCATCAAGATCGTAGACGTCAAAACTTCCTGTGGATGCACCTCACCAAACTGGAGCCGCGATCCTATCCCCCCCGGCAAAGAAGGGTATGTAGAAGCGCAATACAGCGCATGGGGGCGGCCCGGCGCCTTCGTCAAAACCCTCACCGTCCGGATGCGCTCAGAAGCCGACACCACCCGAGAAGAAACCTTCACCCTCACCATCAAAGGCGAAGTCCTCCCCCGCCCCAAAGGCCCCGAAGACTTCTACCCCACTAAGTTAGGCAGCCTCCGCTTCGGACCCGCCAACCACGTCTCCTTTGGCACAATCAAAACCAACGAGAAGAAATCCCAACGCGTAACCATCTATAACGACAGCGACAAGCCCATCGAACTGAAGGGCTTCGCCGATGCCCCTAAGCACATAGAAGTCACCTTCGTAACACCCCAGGGCCCCGTCGCCACCTATCAGCTCAAGCCCAAAGACACCATCCAGATTGAAGTCAAATACGATGCTAATGCCGCCAATGATTATGGCTTCGTGTATCACCTCCTGAAAATCCAAACAAACGACGCGACAGAACCAGAGAAGCCCTTCTACGTAACGGCTAATATTGAGGAGTACTTTGGCGAACTTACTGAGGCTCAGCTGGCCGAAGCCCCTCGGGCCCAATTCGACCGCACAGAATACGACTACGGAAAAATCAAAGCCGGCGAAAAGGTCGAGTATGACTTCCGCCTGACGAATACGGGCAAAAAGCCGCTGATCATCCGAAAAATCAAGCCCAGTTGTGGATGTACGGCAGCCGCCCCAAGCAAAAGCGAGCTCAAACCCGGAGAAAGTACAACCATTCACGTAACCTTTGACTCCACTGGCCGCAGCGGCAAAGACTCTAAAAGCATCACCGTCATCACTAACGACCCCCGACAGCCTACCATCAACCTCGTCATCCACGGCGAAATAGAGCCTGCCCCCGCAAAGTAACCCCTCCCCATCAAAGCTAACTATCCGGGGCACCCTACACCAGGGTGCCTCCTTTGTTTTTCTCAATCCGCGCCGGGCAAATCCTCAATCAAAGGCGGATCATACTCCCCTTGCGTAATCGGCGTCTCAAACTCCCCCTCCTCGTCCGGCATGTCTATCTCTGGAATCTGGAACTCGGGGTCTATTTCTACGGGCACGTCGTCCTCCTCGGCCGGCATCGGCAGCTCCCAATCTTCCCCATACAGGTAATCCAGCCGCATGAGCAGGAGCTTTTCCGGCGGCACTTCAATCACAAATTCTACCCGGCGATTGCGGGCGCGGTTTTCTTCGGTCGTATTGGGGACAAGGGGGCGCTCGCTACCATAGCCCACCGCCACAATCTGATCCGGCGGATGCCCCGTCACCCGCAAAAGGTACTGACGGATATTCTCAGCACGCGCCTGGGAAAGTTTCTTATTGTGAGCAGGATCACCGCTCGCATCGGTATGCCCTTCTATTCGCAGCCGTACAAAAGGATACTTCAGGAGAAAGCCCGCTACATAATCCAGGGTCGAATAAGCCTCTGATGGAATTTCTGCGCTATTCGTAGCAAACTCAATCGTCTCAAACACATAAGGCCGCCCCAGCTCCGCCGTCGACAAAAACACCCCATACGTAGAATCATCTAACACCGTAAGCGTATCGGGGATACGAATGAGATGCGTGTCCAGTACCATAAGCTGATACTGCCGGTTCTGAATAAGCTGAAACTCAAAGTAGCCATAGCGATTGGCGATGAGGGGCGTGATTTCAGTGCCCTCGGAGAGGTCTAAAGCGATGACGATGCCTGTAAGGGGCTGGCCAGAGGCCGAGTCTATCAAGTATCCGCTGAGCCGGGTGTAGGCATCAGGCCGAGCCTCCATCGGCAGCTCAAACGAGTATAAATCAAAGTTTCGGGGCTCTTTCCGGGAAGCCCGCGCATAGTAGATTTTATTGCCGCGCCCATCTATCGTGAAGTAGTATTCATCGCCGTCGGTATTGACGAGCGGGCCGAGGTTGCGGGGCGGTTCCCAATAGCCCCCCAGCCACCGACTCTTATAAATGTCGTAGCCCCCATAGGAGAGGGGTTGACCGGTAGAGCTGAAATACAACACCTGGTGCGGCTCATAGAAGTAGGGCGTTACTTCGTCGCCGGCGGTATTGATAGTGGGGCCGAGGTTTTGGGGCTTAGACCACCGCCCATCGGGCAAGCGCCGACACACATAAATATCCGACTGCCCAAAACCCGCCGGCCGATTGGAGGCGAAAAACAATAACGAATCCCCTACGAGAAAGGGATGCGAGTCCCAAGCGGGACTATTTACGTCGGGACCGAGGTTGGTAGGCTGCTGCCAGCGGCCCTCTTCGTAGTAAGACACATACAGATCGCACGAACCGTACCCCTCTGGGACATCACATCGCGCAAAAATCAGCATAGTCCCATCGCTATTGAGGCAGGCCGACCCTTCATTGTAGGGGCTATTGATCACATCGCGAAACTTCTCCGCCGGACGAAAGCCCCCCCGCACAAAGTCCCGCTGAGCATAGTACAAGTCTTCGTTGCGAAGCTGATCCGGGTCCAGCGCCGTAAGAACCTGCTCCCGCCGAGAAGTAAAAACCAGCACCTGCCCCGACGGATGCATATACGGCGCATAATCAGGATAGGGCGAGTTGATATGCGGCCCCAGACTCAAAAGCACACCCTTTGGCGGGGCTAACGTGTCAATTCTCTGCCGCAAACGAACGATCTTTTTGTAATATTCCAGTGGAACCCACTCACTTCGCCAGCGCTCCTGCAAGCGCCTGTAAGATAGGCGGATTTCAGAGGGAGCTCGATGCATGTTTTTTAGACACAGCTCGTATAAATACAGGCTAAGGGTGGTATCTCCTAAGGCTTCCCGGACCTGCGCCCATCGCCAAAGGAGATTTAAGGAAAGCGTATCCCGAAAGTTGGCTACACGAAATTGCCGGATGTATCTTCCTAAGAGGCTATCCAAAAGGCCCAAATCTTCCGCCCCCTCGGCTTTTTGGATCTGACGAAGTAATCTGGCGTTGACGTAGGGCTTCTCGGGCTTCTCTGCTAAGTAGGGGAATTGTATCGGGGGAGGTGGGGGGACATCGCCCCCCACGGGCCGGAGGTAGGTCCCGGCTATCGTTTTTAGCCGGGGCTGGGCCAGAAGAAGTCCCAACACGGCCCAGAGAAGCACGCCCCAGCCCCTCCCTCCAAATCCGCATCCCAATAACCAGGCCCAAACAATCCCCATAACATGCTACCTACGCAAAAATAAGTAAAAAATAAAATCACCATGGTCTAAAAACGCTCACCCGCCCTTCTGGCGGGGGCTGAGCCGGAGCTCCGGTGGGATATACGGCGTAGTAAGGGGCACCAGTTCCTTCGCCACGCTCGCTACTTCTAAACCATATGCACTCTCTATAGGCAAAGAATGCCGATCAATGAAGTTGTACAGCTGCAAGAAAAAGCGCGTCGTCGGACTAAAACGCGCATCATTATTGATGATTCGCCGAACGAAGAGAAACTTGAAATCGCCGGGTTGCCCCCGCTGGCGCAAGCTGGGATACGGACTCCGGATATCTACTTCCCCGGCCTGCACTAAACGCTCCACCACCTGCCTCAGAAGCAGATTCACCTGCGGCTGCAGCTTGTACCCCACATAAAAATCCACGCGATAAATGTGCCCTCTCACATACGTATGCAAATCGTATGTAGCTTCAAATGGATTATCACTCAGATGGATATGCAAAAACCAGTAGGTAACACAGCGTTTGGGCTGCCGCTGAATAAGGGCATACATCAGGCGATGCTCTATCTTGTAAGCAGTGGGACTGGTAGTTAGACACGCTAAATGTGATGTATAGTAAGGAATCATCTCGTCCTGGCGAATAGCGTTTATTTTTTCCAGGTACGGGTCAATATCTACCCAATCTGCGAAGCGGGCTTTTATCTTTTCGCCCAGGAGCCATATCGTCATGATGGCCGCCACCATTCCACCCAAGAGAAGCGCTATCCACCCCCCCTCTGGAACTTTATGCAGGTTGGCATAGAGAAAAAGCAGCTCCACCGGCAGAAATACCCCCCCAAAAATCAGCGCAATAGCCCAGCCATTTTGATAGCGCTTGTAAAAGCGAAAGTAGAAGATGGCAAGGGTGGAGGTAACGAGGATGGCAATATTTATGGAGAGGCCATAGGCGGCTTCCATATCGCTGGAACGCTGCATGGCCAGTACGATGATGACGATGATGCCCCACAAAAGCCAGTTGATAAAAGGTACATACATCTGGGAGCGGGTAGTAGCGGGGTAAAGAATTCGCATCCGGGGCCAAAAACCAAGACGATTGGCTTCGGTGAAGATAGTATACGCACTGCTAATCGTCGCCTGACTGGCAATAATCGTCGCCGCCGTCGCAATAATCACAGCCGGAATGAGCCATCCCGGCGGCAGCATAGCGTAAAAGGGCTTTTCGGCCGGACCCAAAATGACCCCCTCCTTATACGTCAAAAGCCACGCCCCCTGCCCAAAGTACGATAAAAGCAAGGCCGGCTTCACTATCAGCCAGGCTTTCCGGATAGAACCCCGCCCCACATGCCCCAAATCAGCATATAATGCCTCTACGCCCGTTATCGTGAGAAATACCGCACCTAACAGCAAAAAACCACGCGGGTTATTCTGCAAAAACTGAATAGCATTCAGAGGATTCACAGCTTCCAGCACGAGGGGCTGCTCTACAATACGATACAACCCCATTCCCCCAATAAATAAAAACCACACCAGCGTAATCGGTCCAAACGCCCCACCTACCCATTCGGTCCCAAACTGCTGAATAAAAAACAAACCCGTAATGATAACGAGCACAATCGGCAGAATCTTCAGGCCGGGAAGGTGTAGCTCCAAACCCTCTATGGCCGAGGTCACCGAAATAGCCGGCGTAAATATAGAGTCAGAGAAGCTCATCGCTGCGCCCAGCACCACCAGCCCCATCAGACGCGGGGCATATCGCCGCAAAAGCGCATACAACGCAAAAACGCCCCCTTCCCCGTGGTTGTCGGCTCGTAGAACGAAAATAACATACTTGGTCGTTACGATTAGAGTGAGGGACCAAAAGATGAGCGAAAGGCCCCCCAAAACCAGCGGTTTGTCAATAGGGGTGTCCCGGCACAAGGCATCCAAAGCATACAGCACAGAAGTGCCAATGTCTCCAAAGACAATCCCCAGCGCAAGCAGCACGCCTTTCCACCCAGAGGGCGCGGCAGGCTGATCTTTACGGCTCATAGGGTCTTATTTTGAAGTCTTTTGTGAAGCTGATTCCAGGTGCTGGGGAAAGAGGGATCAGGCGCGTCCGAAGTGGCGCGGGATTTCTTGGTCCCGTCCGAAGCGGCGCAGGATTTCTCCTCAGAGGCCTTGTAGTAGATAAAGAGCGCCTGCCGCGGGCGAGTCGTCGCCACATAGTGAAGATTGAGATTTTCCAGAATAGCGGTCGCATAGTCTTCTGCATAAATGGGAGCGGAGGGATCGTTGCCTATACCCTTCTTAATGTGCAGCGGCAGCTCAGCCTGATATGCAATACCAGCCCCCGGCGGAAAACCCACCAGACTCCTTACAACATCTTCCAGGTAGTCTCGCTCAGAAGAAGAGAAATCAAGAGCCTTCGCAACTCTGGATAAAGTATACCACTTATGGCTGGCTCTATAGTCGAATAGATCCCAGTTAGCAAAAGGGATGATGACAGCATCCCAGGCCAGGCCCTTAGCTTTGTGGATGGTGAGGACTGGGTAGGTATCGGGGGTAAGGGGGACTTCTACCGCTATTTCGGCGCCCTTCTCTTCCCACCAGGTCAGGATGGCAGGCAAGGTAGGCGCCACCTGGCCCTCTAAAAAGGCCCAGAGCCTATCCAGGAAGGCCTCCCAGAAAAGGCTTTCAGCGGGAAGATTTTGGCGCAGGACGTGAGAGAGGGTATGGAAGGCCTTCCACCAAGCCAGGGGGGTCTCAGGCAATGGCCCCCGGAGAAAGACCTCCACAAAAGGCGCATACAGGCCATGATACTCCAGAAAAAGCCGACTCACAGGCTGGGGCGACCCTTCCAGGGCCTCCGACGAAACCTGAAAAAGCGCAAGTAAGTCCATCACCGCATAAAGCGAAGGTACCCGTCCCAGCTCATAGGAGGTAACCTGAAGATTGTATTCCGGAAGTAGCTGCCGAAGATAGGTAATATCATCATTGCGACGAACCAGAAAGGCTATTTCGTTCGAAGGAATGCCTCTCTTTTTGAGGAGGACGAGCGCACGCCGCAGGAGCCTGCCGAGATCGGCGCTGGTGGTATAGCCGCGCACCCGTAGGAGTGGAGTGCGTGAGGCACCATTGCCAAACGGGGAGATTTTTTTCCGGCTTGGTTTTTGCCTATGGTGCTTGTAAACTTCCTGAATGTATGCAGCAGAGGTGACTTTATGCAGATCCTGTTTGATTTTAGCCTTCTGAGCCAAACTTTGTATATATTTTAGCAGGCGCAGGTAAAAGGCATTATTGTAGGAGACGATACGCCGCTGGCTACGGTAATTGGCCGGGAGGAAGGTGGTATGGGCTTGATGCTGCAGGCCGAGGAAGTAGCGGAGATCGGCCTGGCGCCAGGCATAGATGCTCTGCTTGGGGTCACCTACAATATGAATAAGCTGCCCACTCCCTCGCAGTTCCTCCATCAGGGGCGAGAGGATGCGCCACTGGCGAAGACTTGTATCCTGCGCCTCATCCAGGAGAAGATGCCGAATATGGCGGTAAGGCAGGCCTACCAGAGGCGGCGCGTTGAGGGCTACTAACTCGACCACATATTGCAGGTCTGTCAAAAAGAGCGTGCGGCTCTCCTGCCGATACAGGCGTAGAAGCTCTTCCAGGATGCTGTAAAGTTCCTTCGTAATGAAGTCCGGCACAAACTTGCCAGCGGTCTCCGTGGCGTTCTTAAGGAGGAGCTGTGCTTTGGGGTGGGGAGAAATGGGCGCTGGCCCGGTGAGGAGGCTTTTGAGGAGGCGAAGGCGAATCGGACTTTCGCCGAGAAGCGTCCAAAGAGCTTTCCGGAAGACTTGAGTGAGGGAAAGCCTATTTTCGGACTGGTAGGTATGGATAGCCTGACGTAGCGCAGCATAGTGGCGCTTGTGGGAGAGTTTTTTCCACAGGCTGCGTAAAAGCTGCTGCTGGGCTTGTAAGATATCAGCTCCTTCTACGATGAGGTCCTGGTATACCGGCAGGCCTAGAAAAGGCGCCGTATGCTGATAAATCTGCCGTATGAGGCTATCTATGGTGCCGGTGAGCAGGTAGCTATCGTCAAAGAGGAGGTTTTTGATGAGGTAGGGGGGATGGTCGGAATGGGTAGCGAGGGATAGAATGCGCTGATGTAGCTCCATGGCGGCCTTTCGCGTGAAGGTGATGGCGAGCACGGGCTTATTCTGCATGAGGGAGGCCAGAGCCTCTTGCGCCGTGCGCTCAGTTTTGCCAGAGCCAGCCGAAGCTATCAGAAGGTGTAACGAACTATGCCCACTGGTCATGGATAGACCGGATAGCCTCTACGGTATCATGGGGGGCATACCCGAGAAGCCTCTGCGCTTTCTCGATGGACAAGCTGGAGTGGGGAGGGCGAGGCGCGGTCTGCCGGAAGTCTTCGGCGGTGAGCGGCCGAATCAGCTCAGGTGTCACGCCTAAAACCTGCGCCATCTTCTGCCCAAACGTATAGGGGCTTTCTATTTCTGGCCCGGCGATGTGAAAGAGGCCTTCGGCACCTTTGGCGAGGATGAGGCGGATGCCTTCGGCCAGGTCATGAGCCCAGGTAGGAGTGCGCCACTGGTCCGTAAAGAGCGCATAGTCCCGACCATTCAGTAAGGCCTGACGTACGCGTAGGTAGATATTATCCCGGGAGAGGTGGGGCGCTGTACCATAGACGAGGGAGGTTCGAACGATAGCCCAAGGACCAGGGTATTGACGAACCAGCCATTCGGCGGCAAGCTTGCTGGCCCCATACACCGAAAGGGGAGCAGGAAGGTCGTTTTCTTTATAGCGGTACTCCTTGGGAACAAACCCATCAAACACAAAGTCGGTCGAGACAAAGACGAAATGTGCCTTGGGTGCATAGGTGGTGAGAGCATCTATGAGGTTTCGCGTAGCGGTGACGTTATTTTCCCAGCAGAGGGGGGGATTTTCCTGACAGGCATCTACCAGGGTCATGGCGGCAATGTGGGCGACGGCGTCGGGTTTAGCCCAGCGGATGAGCGAAGCCACCTCATCGGGGTGCGTAAGGTCAGCCGGATGATAGGGATAAGGCAGATTTGGCAGGGGGGAGCGGCCCGTGCCCAGAATCTCCCACCTGGTGGATTGCGTGCAGGTGAGGTAGGTATGATGCCCTACCAGCCCGCGAATGCCCGTCACAAGCACCCGCATCGGACAAAAGTACTACAAAGGCCCCCTCTACCCCAGAAAAAGCATGGGCAACCCCCTTCTCCGTGAGAGGAGGTTGCCCATGTCATAAAATTTTGACAGACGTGTTTTTATTCCTTGACAGGGGTGAGGTTTTTGACGACTCTTTGGGAGAGGCCATCGCGCAGTTCAGCGTAGCCTTCGGTGTTGGGTTCCAGGGCCGCTGCCTGTTGATAGGCTTGGTAAGCATAGCCGTAGAGGCTATTTTGCTCGTAGAAGGCCCCTAAGAGGGCTTGACCCAGAGCCGTTTTGGTATCCACCGTACGGAGGAGTTCTTGTTCTTCACTTTTGAGGGCTTGGGCCCGGTCTGCTGGCAGGACTTTCAGGCAGGTACGGTTAGATTTGATGGTGGGGTAGCGGCGGGTGCTGACGCTCCAGTAGTAACAGGTGTTAGGCTTGACTTTGGAAGCAAGATTGAGTTCTACTTGATGCTGGTCGGCTGGGACTTCTTGGGTATGGATAACCTGACCGCCTTCGTCAAGGATTTCCACACGATAGCCCTCAGAACCCGCTACGCGCTCCCATTGGAGTACGACTTTTTCTGCATAGAAGTTACTTTGGGCTGGGGTAAGCGGTGAGGGTGCCATGGTGTGGCGGGTGACAGCTCCAAGCGTTTTGCCCGAGGGGCGCCCAGCTCCGGAGGCAATAGCCTGATTCAGCACATAGCCCGTATACCGAGCGGCATAAGGGTTATTGTCTGCTTTTGTAGCCTGGGCGGTAAGCTGACCAATGCTATAGGTACCAGACTCTCGAATCTCGCGGGCCTTATTGCCAGGTAAAACTACCGCTACATAGCTCTGAGGACCGACTTTAAGTTTCTGGCTTTCTTGGAGCTTCATGCCGAC
>JAPYWM010000195.1 GCA_028276345.1 Sphingobacterium sp. | reverse complement strand
GTGTCCAGGCTCCAGCTAAAATCCAGTTGGAGGGGAGACGGCGAAATAGTAACGGTTTGCGTGCTGGTATCGGCACAGGGGCCATTTCTGACGATGAGACGCACAGTGTAGGTGCCTGGTGCAGCGTAGGTGTGCGCTATCGTATAACCCTGGCCCTGATTGCCATCTCCAAAATCCCACTCGTAAGTAGCGGCAGTGCTATCGTTAGCCCTGAGGACTATCTGCTGACACAGGCGCTGATACTGGAATGTAGGGGAAGGCCTGGCTCGTACTACTACGACTTTGCGGGTGGTGTCGGAGGTGTTGCAGGTGCCGGGGTTGTTTGCGATAAGGGTAATGGTGTAAGTACCGGGCTGCGTGTAGGTAATGGCTGGTGGGCTGGCCAAGGTGCTGGTCTGACCATTGCCAAAGTCCCAGGAATACGAGAGGGCGTTTTGAGAAAAGTTCTCGAGGGTCACCGTGAGCGGACTGCAACCCACGACTGGGGAAGCGGCAAATTCGCTTATGACGGGGGCTGCGAGCGCAAAGTCTATCTTGAAGAGGGCGTTATTGCAGTTTGGGCTGTTATTGGTCTGGGAAATGGAGCCGGGAGTAGTGGGGAAGTCCGAGTTGCCGCCGCAGCCACCGCAGACGGACTGGTAGATGATCCCCCGATTGTCAAATCGGCTGGTGCCGCCATCTACATGCTCTTCAGAGAAAGGTCCGCCCCAGAAAGAAGCATAGGCCAGACCAGAGAGGTTTGGGCTGAAAGCGATCACATAAAAGTCCGCCCCGTCCGTAGTGGTCTGGTTAGCGTTAGGGGTGGTGGGGAGTCCGGTAGTGGAGCCATATCCGAGAAGGCCTCCCCACCCTGCAACGTAAGTATAGCCGCACCGATCGGCAGCAAAGGCACTAATGGTAATATTCGGAGTGGTACGGCCAGGACTACCCCACACGCTGAGCCTGGTTACTTGAGAGAGGTCGGAGCCCATAGAGAAGACGAACTGCTTCCGCCCTGCCGCGCCATAAGCGCCCGGGGTAGGAGAGAGGGTACCCTCCGTATGCCCAGCACCCCAGATATTTCCCTGGCGGTCCACGTCAATCATGAAGACCTGGTCATAGGCGGAGGTGCCCCAGTAGGTGCCGAGGAGTAGACTATCTAAGTTGGGGCTGAGTTTGGCCAGCCAGCCATCCGCACGCCCACCCTGAAAGGCTGACTGATAACTTCCCGGCGTCGTCGGAAAATCTGTACTGTTTGTCCCCCCACAGGCATACAAATACCCATCTTGACCAATCTTTATGGAATAGCCTGCATCGGCATTACTTCCACCCAGGTAGGTACTGGCGTAAAGCTGCGACAGGTCCAGCGAAAACTTGCATAGTACGGCATCCATACCGCCCCGCCGCTGAGACTGAATGGCCCCCGATGAGACCGGAAAGTTAGCAGAACGCGAAGAGGAAATAATGTAACAGGCCGTATCGGCGAGAATGATTTCGCCACGTCCGTCATCGGCGTAGAAATAGTATAGCGGAAGGGCTGAGCTATTGAGTCCATCTTCGCCGGAGCCGCCGATGTAAGTGCTTCCTAAGAGGGTGGAGCCGTTTGTGCTGATGCAGGAGACGACGATGTCTATTCCTCCGCTGGAGGTGGCCTGATAAGCGGTAGGCGTCGTAGGGAAGTTTGTGGAGCGGGTGGCGCCCAAGATATACAAGTTCCCGGCGGGGTCGGTCACGAGACTGTGGGGCTGTTCGTTGTTAGAGCCGCCGAGGTAGGTAGCCCAGAGCCGCACGGTTCCAGTGGGGTTTGCCTTCCACAGGGCCATGTCGGTACTCCAAAAGATAGGTTGACTACTGGCGTACGATACCCCACCCCCAAAATACCCCTGCACTACCCCCGGCGTCACCGGAAAGTAAACCCCACCTGGATTCCATTGCCAGAGTCCATCATTGACGTTACCGCCGGCATAAGCATTGCCTTGCAGGTCATAGGTGGCTGTAAAACCCCAGTTGTCTGCATAAGAGCCCGAAAAGGTAGAGAAAACCACCACCGGGTCAATGACAATCTTTTCGTCTGCTGGGGCAGTAACCTGATAAGTGATGTAGTTATCCTGCCACTGGTAGCGGGCTGGGAGGGGCTGACCGGTTTCTTTCACATAAACAAGGGGAAGTCTCTCCATAAAGTCGCCGATGGCTGTGTGGAGCGTAAGCTGAGTCGGGGAGACGGAGAGCGGGAGGCCCTGATATTCCAAGCGGATGCGGCTCAGGGCCCGGGACGAAGCCACCTCCCAATCCCACTTAAGGCCCTGCGACGTCAGACGCAGAATGAGATCTACGCCCTCATAAATACCCCTATAGCGCACGGCTCGAAATCCTCGCGCATTGGTAGCTTGCCACGGCCCTAAGAAGAAATTGTAGCGGGTGGTTTCAGGCTCGATGCCCTCCGGCTCCACGGCATTGCCGCCGATCCAGCGGATGCGGATGAAGTGAGCCGTTACAGGCCAGGGATGCTCGGGCCAGCGATCAAAGTGGGCCTTCTCCAAGGCTTTCCCATCTACAAAGAGAATCGCCAGCCCTTCGGGCGTTAGATAGATATGATGGCCCCCCCACCGGCTCTCAAAACGGGCCTCCCCGTAGGTCTGGCCCTTATTCTCCACGAAAGTCCCATGATACCGTGCCCAGACTACCCCCAGCAGCCCTACAAGCCATCGTCGCATGATAACAAACATACACAAATCCTCGGGTAATGCCTCCCCATAAAAGTTTGCCCAGAAGCTCTTATAATTGCCCCGGATGCGGTTCTTGCTCAGCGGTACCAGTAGCTCGCCCATAGTATTTTTTGATCTGTCGGCGAACTTTCTCCACATCGCTGGCGTAAGCGCAATGACAGATGCGGCGCTGTTTTACGAAAAACTCAGCACCTGGCTAAAAGACCATGCCGTGCACATCCAGCCCGGGACGGAGCTGATGCTTTCCCTTCACTTTCTTAACTCCGCTTCTATTCGCGCCCTGTACGCGTTTTTGCGGGAGATTGCCGAGCAGCGGTGGCCCCTGCATATCGTGATCATGCATCAGGAACAGAGTGATAATAGCGATGTGGTGGAGGTCTTGACGGAG
>JAPYWM010000194.1 GCA_028276345.1 Sphingobacterium sp. | reverse complement strand
GAAGGCGGGCGGCGGCCCCACAAAATACCACCGACTCCCATTCAGAAACTCTTTGCATCAAGTTGGTAGTAGTCCCCCCCAGTGAGAGAGCTTCTCCGCCGCCCATCCCCGGATGCAGCTATGGCGAGGCAGCGGCACCTAAACCAGTACTTTCTGCGGCAAAGCGATCTCGGCTACGGCTGCATCACTTCCCTCCTCCACCGTCAGCTCATACGCCCAGAGGAAGCACAGGCTTTTCTGGGCTTTTGTGCAGACGTACAGACCCAGGGAAAGCCGCCCTTGCCCCACCTCCGGGAGAGAGACTTCTATGAGCTGCGGAGAAAGCGCGTGGAAGGGGAGCGGCGTGCCGTTCCATTGGACCCAAGAGGGGGCGTCTGGGTTGAGTTCGATGGCCTCAGGCAGGCGGAAGCGCAGCTGCCGAGGTGAGCCGGGTCGGAGCGCTACGGGTGGTAGCGGTTCACCCTCTTGGGCAAGGCTCTGGCGGGAGGCCGGCCGTCGCCGGCTTAAGCGCTCAGCGGGTCGGAGTTCTACTGTGTGTACCTCGCCGCGAGTGGGGTCCCATATACGGAGGCGGTGGTTATTTGTGTCGGTGATGTAGAAGCGCCCACGGAAAGGCTTGATGTCATTGGGCTCATTGAGGAGGGCTTGGAGGGCGGGTCCATCCTGGTAGCCGCGGCGGCCCTGGCCTACGACGGTTTCCACCCGGCGGGCAGAGAGGTCCAGCCGACGGATCTTGTGGTTGTAGGTGTCCGCCACATAGAGGCCCCCCTCGTGCCAGCAAAGGCCAATGGGATGCTGGAGCAGCGCCTCCTGGAAGGGACCATCTGTATCCCCAAAGTCAAAGAGGCCCTTTCCCACGAGGGTTTTCACGGTGTCGCCTTCGATGTAGCGGATGGCGGAGTTTTCGCTATCGGCGAAGTAGAGGCGGCCGTGAGGATCCTTAGTGAGGCCGGAGGGCTGGGCTAAGGCCGCTACGAGTCGATGGCCATCCCGGAGGTTTTCCCAGCCGGAGCCCGCCCCTACGCGCACGCGGCCTGCCAGTAGGTCCATTTCCCAGATTTGATGGAAGCCCGCCATAGCTATCCAGAGGCGCCCCGGTTGCCACACCACATCCCAAGGGGAGTTGAGCGGTGTCTCCAGTGCTAAGCCCTCCCGATACAGGCGCCGAGCCTGCTGGCCTGTGCCCGCTATGGTAGAGACTGCTTTTCTTCGGAGGTCTATGCGGCGGAGGAGGTGGTTTTCGGTATCTGCCACGTAGAGGGCTTCCTCCTCAGGCGCGTAAGCGAGTCCCTGCGGCCGGAAGAACGCCGCCTCGGTATACCCGCCATCCCGCCATCCCTCGTCGCCCGATCCAATAACATCCAGCACCTCGCCATCGGGGCGCAGGACAACGATACGATTGTGATTGGAGTCGCTCAGAAAGAGCCTTTCTCCGGCTTCATCGACGGCTATCTTGCCCGGAAAGAAGAGTAGACCTTCGGCTAAGCGGTGTTTTTCGAGCGCTAAGGGCAGGGGGAGAAGGCGTATCTCGGCCTGGTAAGCTTCTCGCCACGCTATCAGGCGCGGCCGCAAAGCCTCATAGATGCCCTCCCCAGAAGACCGCCACAAAAGCCGCCCCCGCGGGTCTATCAGCACGAAAGTCGGCCACGCCTGGGCCTCATATAGCCGCCAAATCTGATACCCCTCATCCAGAATCACCGGATGCTCAATATCATACCGCACGATGGCCGCCCGGACGTTTTCTACCTCCTGCTCGTTGTAAAACTTGGCCGAGTGCACGCCAATCACCAGGAGCTCGGGGAATTCCGCTTCCAGGCGTTTGAGTTCGGGTAAGACATGCATGCAGTTTATGCAGCAGTAGGTCCAGAAATCCAGCAGCACGAAGCGTCCGCGTAGGTCGTTTTCGGTGAGGGGGCGTTTGGTATTGAGCCAGGTGAAGTGCGTGGGAAGGGACGGCGCCAATCGGCCTGTCATAGCACAAAAGTAAGCGCTTCACCCCTGCGAAGAGGACATTTTATGGGAGGCTGGTGCGGTTCAGCGAGACATCCACCCAAACTTCTCCCAGATAGACCCACATGGCTGCCCGTAGTGCCAGCCCTATATGGTCAGCAGCGGTTCCTGCAGCGTGAAGGCTTGCGCCGGCTGCATGAAATGGGCCTTGATTTCCGCCCAGAATTCCTGGAAGAGGGCATCTTGTCGGTAGGCTTCCAGCGCGGAGGGACTATCCCAGTGGCTAATAGAGTAGAAAATAGCGGGGTTTTCTGCATCTTGATGCAGCGCAAGGTACAAGCACCCCGGGAAGTTCCGGACTTTCGGCGCTTGCGTTACGAGGCGCTGCCAGATCATGTCTTTTGCTTCCGGCCGGAAATGCATCCGGACAATCCGCACAATCATGGCAGACGCCAGTTTATAGGTTCCATGCCGTGCTTCTGCAGGAAAGCATTGGCCTTAGAGAAGTGGCGGCACCCGAAAAAGCCCTTGTCTGCCGAGTAGGGGGAGGGGTGAGCGGCCTCCAAGATGAGATGACGGGAAGCATCTATGAGGGGCTTTTTGCTGCGGGCGTACTGGCCCCAGAGCATGAAGACCACGTGCGGGCGACTCTGAGAGATGATCTGAATCACCCGGTCGGTAAAGGTTTCCCAGCCTTTGCCCCGGTGAGAAGTGGGCTTGTGGGCCTCTACCGTGAGGATAGCATTGAGCAGGAAGACGCCTTGCTGCGCCCAGGGGGTAAGATCGCCGCTTGTAGGCATAGGAACTCCCAGGTCATCCTGCAGTTCCTTGAAGATGTTTTGGAGCGAAGGGGGTAAGGGCACGCCTGCCGGCACTGAGAAGCAGAGACCGTGCGCTTGCCCCGGCCCATGATACGGGTCCTGCCCTAGAATGACTACCTTGACCTGGGAGAGCGGACAGAGATCAAAGGCCCGAAAGATTTGCGAACCGGGGGGATAAATGACTTTGCCTTTTTTCTTTTCGTCTTTGAGGAAGGTGACGAGGGCTTCAAAGTAGGGTTTCTGAAACTCCTCGGTGAGGGCGGCTTTCCAGGAGGGTTCTATGGCGACCTCAACCACGAGACAAAGGTATGCCAGGCAGAGGAGGCTACT
>JAPYWM010000193.1 GCA_028276345.1 Sphingobacterium sp. | reverse complement strand
TGGGGATAGCCTACGGGCTCTCTTATTTGCCTTGGCTCCTGCGAAGCGGACTGGCCCTGACCGGGTGGTTGGTCTCGGCCTGGCTTTTGCGCCAAAGCTTGGGGAAGATGCCCGATGACCCGGACCCTCGCTGGATCGTTGCCGATGAGTACTGGGCTCTGGCGCTCTTACCGACGCTGGTCCCGCTGACTTCTCCCACAATGGCGGCCTTAGCGTTTTTCTTTTTCAGGTTCTGGGACATCTGCAAGGTTTTCCCAGCAGACTGGGTAGAAGCCTTACCGGTGCCTTGGGGTATCCTCGTAGATGATGTCGTAGCTATGATTTATGCGGCCCTATGTCTATTGCTCATCGCTTGAAAGCGTGGATATTGCTTCTGAGGCCTCACCAGTACACCAAAAATGTACTGATTTTCGTGCCATTTCTTTTTGGGAAAGCCTGGGAAGCTTGGGGGTCTTTCACAGCGACCTTTTTAGCGTGGTGCCTGATGGCTTCCGCCATTTATGCGCTTAATGACGCCCGAGATGCTGACGAAGACCGCCATCATCCCCACAAGCGCCACCGCCCCATCGCCGCCGGTATCCTTTCCCCCACCACCGGATACCTCACCGCCTTAGCCTTATCTCTCGCAGCTATCCTGATAGCCTTCTTTGTCAATCTACTCACGCTGTCCCTGCTTCTCCTGTATGCCATAAACAACCTCCTCTATACCTTTTATCTCAAACGCATACAACTACTGGATGTTTTCAGCATTGCAGCTGGTTTTGTTCTGCGGGTATATGGGGGGGCAGCCGCAGGGGGTATTCCCGTCTCGCCCTACCTTTTTATGACGGTATTTTTTCTCTCCCTCTACCTTGCCTTTGGAAAACGCCGACATGAACTCCTCCTGACCGAAAAGAAAGAGCCCGATTTTCGGCAGGTACTCCGGCGCTATTCTGTTTACTATTTAGACCAGCTTATGGTGATTTCCGCGACCATGACGCTCGTGGTGTATGTCCAGTACCTACTGGAAGGGCATTACCGGTGGCTTATATGGACTTTGCCGCTCGTCGTGCTGGGGCTCTTTCGGTATTACCACCTGACGCACAATCTCTCGGCGGGTGAACCCAGCCGGGACCTTTTCGCAGACCCTTTCCTGCTCGTAGTAGGCGCTCTCTACGGGGTCTTCGTGGGGTTAGAACTGATAGGCCTATGAAAACCACCCTTAGTGGCTGGGGGCGCTTCCCCTGCGGCGAGACAGAGCTCCTGCCTGTGGAGCATGTCCTGCGTCATACCGGACAGGGAATCCCCCGAGGCGCCGGCCGCAGTTATGGCGATGCCTCCTTTCGAAGTAAGGGATATACCTTCTTTACGCAAAACCTTCGCCATTTTCTACACTTTAATCCGGAAACAGGCGTACTGGTTGTAGAAAGCGGCGTCACCCTGTATGAGATTATCCAAACTTTCCTTCCCAGGGGGTGGTTTCCGGCAGTGGTGCCGGGGACGCAGTTTGTAACGATCGGCGGCGCCATCGCCAGCAATATCCACGGCAAAAATCACCATGTAGAAGGGGCTTTTTGCGATCATGTGGAATGGGTGGAGCTTTTGCTATCACGTGGCGAGGTGCGTCGGCTGGTCCCATCTGAGGCTTTATTTTGGGCGACGGCAGGGGGAATGGGGCTAACAGGGATGATCCGCAAAGCGGCTATCCGACTGCAGCGAATTCCCAGTAGCTTCGTTTGGAATACCACCTATAAGACTGCCACGCTGGAAAAAGCACTGGAGATTCTCCTATCGGAGGATGAGAAATACCCATTTGCGGTGGCGTGGGTGGATCATACGCATGCGCGTGGCCGCAGCGTCGTGCACTTAGGACGCTGGGCCGAGACGACAGAACTGCCCCCTACGGCTAAGCGCTACCAACCTCACCCCGCAGAGAGGCTTTCCATACCCTTTACCCCGCCCCTGCGGCTCATCAATCGGCTCTCCGTAGAAACCATCGCGACGTTTTATTGGCTCACAAACCCCGCCGGTGCACATCTCATTCCCTACAATAAATACTTCTTTCCGCTGGATGGGATTCGCCACTGGAACCGCGCCTGGGGGCCAAATGGCTTTATTCAGTTTCAGTTTGTGGTGCCAGGTGTAGAAGACCTTTTAGATTTATGGTGGCGGCTCCGGAAGGCCCCAGGGCGCAGTTTTCTCACGGTGGTGAAACGTATGGGGGCGCAGCGGGGGCCTTTAGCCTTCACGGGGCCGGGCTGGACCCTCGCCATAGACCTGCCCAACACCGAAGCTATGCGGCGCTTCCTCCTCCGCCTGTACGACCACGTGGCCGAAAAAAACGGCCTTATCTACCTCACTAAAGACAGCCTCCTCGTGCCAGAGACCTTCCAGGCCATGTATCCAAGCTGGAAAGACTTCTTACAGCAAAAGGCGGCCGTAGACCCCGAAGGGCGATGGGCTTCTGACCTCAGCCGACGAATCGGGCTGACAGACTGAGTCTATCCCGCCCTGATAAGGCGACGTGCTTTCCTTCGGGAAGTCTGCCTTGCCTATGCTGTTGTAGGTTTGTCCCATGAAGGATACTATTGTGGCAGTAGCTACGGCCTGGGCACCGGCCGCGATTGGGGTCATTCGGCTAAGCGGCCCCGATGCACTGCCCATCGCTTTGAAATACTTCCGCTTCAAACGGCCTCGTACCCGGCCCCATCCCCGCTACGCCCACCTGGGCGAAATATGGGTAGAAAACCAGCTCTTGGATGAGGTCGTCCTGACCTACTTCCCGAAGCCCCATTCCTATACGGGGGAGGATGTGGTAGAGATTTCGTTCCATGGGAGCCCGTACATTTTGCGGCGAGCCTTGGAGGCCTTTCAAGCGGGGGGGGCGCGGTTGGCACAGCCGGGGGAGTTTACCCTGCGGGCTTACCTCCACCGCAAAATCGCCCTCGACCAGGCCGAAGCCGTCGCCACCCTCATCCAGGCCCAGAGTGAAGCCGCTCACCGCTTAGCCCTGAGTCAACTGCGCGGTACCTACTTCCAGAAAATCCGCCAGCTTAGACAAAATCTCATAGATTACCTCGCGCTGCTGGAACTAGAGCTTGATTTCAGCGAGGAAGATGTCGAGTTTGCTT
>JAPYWM010000192.1 GCA_028276345.1 Sphingobacterium sp. | reverse complement strand
CCGGCAACCACGACCAGTGGCTCACCGGCTACCTGGAGTCCGAAATCGGCCTGCGCAGGCTGCCAGACCCCTACCTCACCACCTACCGGGGCCTGCGGTTCTTCCTGTCACACGGGCACCGGCTGGGACCTCTCCCCTGGATAGACCACTTAGCCAACTGGATTATGGCAAACCCCTTCCTGCAAACCCTCTACCGCTACCTCTTTCATCCTGATGTAGGTTTATGGCTGGGGCGCTTCCTCTCCGGCCGCAGCCGAAAAGCCCATCACCCCCTGGATTACACGGACTTGGGCGAGCGCGAGTATCTCTACCAGTTCGTCCGAGCCGCCGTCCAGAAAGGCACGGCAGCGGATTGGTACCTTTTCGCTCACCGGCACCTACCCATGGTCCGCCAGATTGAGAACGTCCACTACATCGTCATAGGCGAGTGGATTGCGCGCTATACCTTTTTGGAGATAGACGGCGACCGCTGGGCCCTCCAGCGGTATGGTGGCCCCCACAGCGTGGAAGTGCTCTTTTCTGGCCACTTTTCCCATGCGGTGGTGGGTGTATAGCAGCTGTCTTTTATGGGGGCAGGTAGCGACCTTGCCCTGCGTACCCACCCGCTTAGCCGTAGACGAGCTCGGCCACATCTATGCCTGGTGCGACGCCGATAAAGCTCTCCTCAAACTGTGGGCACCCCGCTACGACTCCCTTTCCCGTATCGGCGGCGGCCCCGCCAGCCGAGAAGGCTTCTTTGCCATCCATAGCCTCGCCCCCATTGGCAACCAGCAGCTCTACGTGCTGGATGTGGGCCGACAAACCCTCTTCCTCCTGGGAACAAACCTCCAAGTCCTACAAAAAATCCGCTTTGAGGAGATGGCCCCAGAGCTGTGGCAGGGCTTCCCTACCCACCTATCGGCCATGCCAGGGGGGGATCTCTTTATCGCTTTGCGCGAGACACAGGAGATCGTTCGGGTGGATGCCTTCGGCCGGATCCTCGTGCGCTTCGGCGGAAAGATCGCCGGCCCCGCTGCCCTTGTCCGCATCCACGACCTGCAAGCCAGCGAAACCGCCCTCACCGTCCTGGATCAGGGCTACCAGCTGAAAGTCTTTGACCCCTGGGGCAGCCTCCTTACCACCAGCACCCTCCCGCCTACTATGCAGTTTTGCGTCCTGGGCCGCCACAACCTCCTCTACAAAACACCCAACGAATGGGTTTACATCCCAGATAGCCGCCAGCCCAGTCAAAAATACCCTTTATCAGGCCTGCCGAACGACCAACCCACAGCTGGTTACCTAACCAGCGCGCACTTCTATTACACTATGGGGCGGGCGCTATTTGTGTATCCCCTCCCTTGAGCCGCAAAAGATACGGCGCTGCGTAGCTCCCCACATAGATGTACGGCCCCACAGGCCGCGCCACGCTTGCCGTCGGATAACCCGCCTTACTCCGGTACAGAATCCGGGTAGTATACGTACCCGCTCCTTCCCGCGTTACCTCTACGATCATCCACCGGTCGGCCTCGCTCCCAAAAGCCAAACTGCGCGCCCACCGCGTCATGCTCGGATGGCATACCACCCACACCCGATTAGGCGAAATGACAGCAAGATTGTCCGGGTGGCCGGGGAGCCGAATGCGCCGAGTAAATACCAGCCGCCGAGGCCCCTCTACTTCCTGATACACCCAGATCGCCTTACGAAACGCCACACTCACCCACCACTCCCCCTCCTCGGGAAAGTAAGCCAAACTGCTGGCGTACGGAATACCATCCGCAACCTTGATACAGGTATCGCCCTCACAATACATGAGGTTACTGCGCACCCGCCGCACGAGGAAACCCGCCACCAACCGCCAACGGGCCCGATGCGAACGGTCATTGGCCACCATAAACCGCACCGAGTCCAGCGGCCAGATGGCCTGCAGCGACACAAAACCCGGATGCACCCACCGCTGGGGCGCCTCAAGGCTCGCGCCATTCCACCGAAACCGCCACACCTCCGTCGGAATGTCCTTCGCCCCGTGAGAAAACCACAAGTACGGCGCCCGATACGCCAACTCAAACGGATGCCACCGCCCCGGCGGCGTAATATCCTTCAAGAACGGCACCTCCTGCGTACCATTCCAGTAATAGAGCACGCCTTGCACGCTGGTATCACTTCGCGCCAGGGCCCGATTATACGAGAAAGCAAAAAGGTACGGGTACGCTACGGCAAGGTTTTCGCAGCCGGGCAGAGCCAGGGTACTATCCCACTCCCAGGTCTGCGCCCTTACGGATAAAGCGACTTGGACTGCTGCCAGTACGACTCTAACTCCGCTAAGTCGCATTCCGAAAAGCTCTTTTGCATTTCTTTCAAGCGCATCTCCAGATATTGGAAGCGTTTTTCAAACTTCTCGTTGGTTTGACTCAGGGCTCTCTCCGGGTCTATCCCCAGATGCCGCCCGAGATTTACCAATACGAATAGCACGTCGCCCAGCTCAGAGGTCGCCTGCGAGAGGCTATGCATCTCTATGGCTTTTTTCAGTTCGTTTAGCTCTTCGTCTAACTTTTCCAGGAGGCCTTGGAGGGAGCTCCAGTCAAAGCCCACGGCGGCGGCTTTCTCCTGCAGGCGATAGGCTTTGAGGAGAGGCGGCAGCCGCTCCGGTAATCCCCCAATCACTGAGCGGTTCTTCTCCGCCGTTTTGAGCTTTTCCCACTGCGTCAGAACGGCCTTCGCATCAGCCGCCTGCGCTTCTCCATACACATGCGGGTGCCGCGCAATCAGCTTTTGATTGAGTCGCTCCACCACCGTCTCTATGGAAAACCGCCCCGCTTCCTCCGCCATCCGCGCATAAAAAAACACATGGAGCAGCACATCCCCCAGCTCCTCTATGAGGGCCGCATCGTCCCCTTGCCAAGCAGCTTGTACCAGCTCGTAGGCCTCCTCTATCGTCAAAGGCGGCATCGTCTCAAAGCGCTGGGCCTTATCCCACGGACACTTTTCCCGCAGCTCCGCCACGATCTGCCGCAGCCGATCTATATGCTCCACCTTGACAAAGGTACGCCATAAAATCGCTATCTTTGTCCCGTGTCCGTACAAGAGGCGCTTGAAAAGATAGAAGCCGCCCGGCAAGCCGGCCAATCGCCCCAAGAGCTCCTACACCTGATAGAGTCCCTG
>JAPYWM010000191.1 GCA_028276345.1 Sphingobacterium sp. | reverse complement strand
GGTTTTTCTGGTTACTTCCGCTAACGCTATGGGCGCAGTATGAAGTTCCTCGGCTATTAGGCTTGGCGGGGGCGCAGGTGGCGCTCGTCGGGGAGCCGCTCTCTGCGAATCCGGCCGGGACTTTTCCGAGCGGCTTGTGGAGCTTCTCGGGAGGAAGCGCCTTTTATGTGCTTACGCCAGAGCTGAGCTACCATACCTTGGGGCTCGCCTTCCGGCTGGATAGTGTGCAAGCCATTTCACTCATAGGGCACTACTGGGGGTTTGATAAGCTGACGCACCTACATGGGGGGATAGGGTATGCGCTGCGCCTTCTGCGCGGGCAAATCACGCTCAGTGTGCGGGGGCGCTTCCTCCATACGAACCTCCAAGAGTATGGGCAGGTTTCGCAGGGGACGCCGGATGTGGGGCTGCTCTGGCAGGTGTCGCCTAAGGTGCGAGTAGGCGGCTACGGGTTCAATCTCCTCGGGCGGGGGTGGGGACGCCTGCCAGGTGCGGCTACCTTCGGATTAGGCGTGTTGTACGAACCTTCTGTGCAGGTGCAGCTTCTCTCCGAAGTCCATCAGGCTGAGCGGGGGCCCTGGACCCTTCATACGGCTCTGCAATACCGGCCGGTCAGTCTGCTTATTCTCCGGCTGGGGGTGGCAGCGCCACTCTTGCAGGTAGGGGGCGGCCTTAGCCTGGTGTACAAACGGGTAGCGATTGACTTTGGCTATCGGTACTATCCCACGACTGGTAGCTGGGCAGGGGCAGGCTTCACCTACCCGGCGTTATGAGGTCGGTTTTAGCACTGGGGTTTTTGGGCCTGCTATCGGCGCAGATTCTGCCGGATACAGTGGATACAGCGCCGTTTGAGCTGCAGCTGGAAGACCAGGCCGAGCAGGCCCCCGAAGGCATAGACTGGACGCAGGTCAGCGACCTCTATGAGAACCTCGCCCGCCATCCCGTAGACCTCAACCGAGCCTCGATTCAAGAGCTGATGCGCATTCCGGGGATGACGCCGCAGCTGATTCGGAGCCTCCGGGCCCACCAGGCGAAGTACGGGCCGCTCCTGTCTATTTATGAGCTTCAGGCGGTACCGGGTTTTACGGAGAGCGTGATCCGGCAGATGCGGCCCTTTATTCGGGTAGCCCCGGCTACGCCCAATGACCTTGGCAGCGGGCCGTCTCCACCGCCTTCGCTGGACCGCATCCGGGAGCTGAGCCGCTTTACGTTTATCCAGCGGGTGCAGCGAAATAGCTATTACCGCGGGGATGGCGAGACCTGGACGCCCGAAACCCTCCGCAGCGCGCAGGGCGACCCCTACCGCCTCTACACGCGCCTCTGGCTTCAAGCCAACCCTTACCTCTCCCTCGCGCTCATCGGGGAAAAAGACTATTATGAGCCTTTGCGTTGGGCGCCCCAGGAGCGGTACTATGGCTACGACTTTCTCAGCGGGCATTTAGCGGTGGGGCGCTTGGGTCGCCTGGAAAGGCTCGTGGTGGGCGACTACATCCTTCAGGTGGGGCAGGGGCTGGTACTGGCTCGGGGCCTCGGCTTCGGGAAGGGCGGCGACCCCATCCTCACCCTCAAGCAGCCCCATCTCGGCCTCGTGCCCTACACCTCCGTCAATGAGTATCAATTCTGGCGGGGGGTGGCCGCCACATACCGCCTCGCCCCCCGTGTGGAGGCCACAGCTTTCTACTCCTACTTGCGTCAAGATGGCACGATACAAGACACTATCAGCGAAGAGGAGGTTTTCTTTGTGCGGACGCTGCTGAGCTCGGGCCTGCATCGCACCCCCAGCGAACTGCGCCGTCGGAAAAACCTCCTGCACACCGCCCAGGGCGCCGTCCTGACCTACCGGCATCGCTACACCACCCTGGGAGGGACTTTTCTACGCCAGCGCTTTGACCCGCCGCTGAACCTGACAGGCCCGGCCTTCTACCAAGCCTA
Organism: Sphingobacterium sp.; assembly: GCA_028276345.1. Lineage (GTDB taxonomy): Bacteria > Bacteroidota > Bacteroidia > SpSt-205 > SpSt-205 > JAPYWM01. The sequence goes on along the minus strand of JAPYWM010000191.1, from coordinate 1,209 downwards.
CAACTTCATGGGCGCAGAAAACCAGCTTGGGAGTGCCTTCTGGGATGTGACGATAGGCAATGTCAATGCCTTTGGCGAGGCAGCGGTGAGCGCTTCCGGCGGGAAGGCCTTCACCAGCAGCTTCATCGCGTCGCTTAGCCCGCAGCTGGATGCCGCCGTGCAAGTGCGCCACTTTGATGCGAACTTCCACTCCTTTTATGGGTACACGTTTGCCGAGCGGCCCTACGCCCTGCAAAACGAACAGGGCTTCTACGTGGGCCTTCGCCTAAGACCCACTTATGCGTGGGAAATCACCGGCTTTTACGACCTGTATCGCTTTCCTTGGTACCGGTATCGGGCGCACGGCCCTACGATCGGCCATGAAAACCTCTTTCAGATCACCTATCGCCCCAACCGGCGCTTCCAGGTTTACGCCCGCCTCCGCTACGAGCGTAAACCCTACGACCTTTCGGGGGATACAGCGGTTTTTTACCGGCTTATAGAACATACGCGGGCGTACGTCCGGCTGCATCTCACGTATGCGCCCGGTATGGTGTGGCGGTATCAAGCTCGGATAGAGCATAGCTGGTATGAGCGGGAGCAGTTTAGTCAGGGGTATCTGCTGTATCAGGATGTGCGGTGGCAGCCAAGTTTCAATTGGAGCGTAACCCTGCGGTGGGTAGTCTTTCGGGTGGGGAGTTATGATGCGCGGATTTACACGTATGAGGCGATGCCGCCGACGACGTTTTATATTCCGGGGTATTATGGGGATGGGCAGCGGTGGTATGTCATGATGCGGTGGCGGATAGGGCGGCAGTGGACGGTGTGGGGGCGGATGGGGTATCTTCTGGTACGGTTTCCGGATAGCCGGCAGTGGCGAAGAGGGATAGATGGGCTTTTGCAGGTGCGGTATGAGTTGAAGTGATCTATGGAGCCGCGCGGACCGGGCGGCCCAACCCTTGCCTACCTAAAAACCCACAGGTAATACCAATCGGGCGGTCAGGAGTCTCATTTTATTCGTGTCTCTGGTGGTCATTCCAAAATCTATATGCCTATGACAGGTAGAAAAAGAAAAGTAGCTTAGAAACACAGCACCCAAGAGCCTTACCAGCTCTATAAACCGGGCGGTTATACTATTTTGAGGCCAAGGCTTTCTCAATGTGAAGAGGGGATGGGCGCGCCCGCCCTGCGGGCGGGCGCGCCCTCACAGCGGCGGCCAGCGCCCAAAGG
>JAPYWM010000190.1 GCA_028276345.1 Sphingobacterium sp. | reverse complement strand
TGGCCGAGAGCCTGAGCGAACTCCACCCGAAGCTCGTCCAAAACCCCCATGTCAGTACCATTCGTATTCCTTACCCCGACCTGCCTGCCCGCCAGGCTTTTATTACACATGCTTTCTCCAGCCGGCCCAACCTCTCAACCAACCTCCCCCACCACACGCCCCAAACGCTCGCCTATGCTTTGGGCGGCCTCTCCCTCGTCCAAATAGACAAAATCCTCGCCGAAGTAGCCGAAACCCCCACCCCCTGGACCGACACCCAGCTCTTAGAACGAAAGAAAGCCCTGATTGAGGCACAGGCGGGGGGGCTGGTGGAGTTTCTGAGTACGACCTTCACGCTGGATGATGTGGCGGGGCATGAGGCGGTCATCACGTATTTGCGGCTGGTCGTGCAGCTCCTCAAATCCGGCCATACCGAAGTGATCCCGATGGGGTTTCTAATCACGGGGCCAGTGGGGACGGGTAAAACCTTCCTGGTGCGCTGCCTATCCGGCGAAATCGGCATCCCCATGGTCCAGCTCAAAAACTTCCGCGCACCCTATGTGGGGCAGACCGAGGCGAACTTAGAGCGGATTCTATCGCTTCTGGAGGCCCTGGCGCCTGTGGCCGTCTTCATTGACGAGGCTGATACCCAGCTCGGGCGGCGGGGCATGGGGATGGATAGCGGCGTCTCCCAACGGGTCTTTGGCATGCTGGCCAGCTTCATGAGCCAGCCTAAAAACCGCGGCCGCATCCTGTGGTTCCTCGCCACCGCCCGCCCGGACCTTCTACCGGTAGACTTCAAGCGCCAGGGCCGCGCCGAAGAACATATCCCTCTTTTCCCGCCCACCGATCCTCATGAGAAACGGCGCTTCCTCCAGCGCCTCTGCCAGCGTTTTGGCTATACGCTTGATGTCCCCGAAGAGGCCTTGGGGAATCTTCCCGATTTCTCCGGCGCTGAGTGGGAGAGCCTGCTCGTCCGAGCCCGCCAGATAGCCCTCGCCGAAAACCGCCCCACCCCCACCTGGAACGACCTCCACGCAGCCATTCAGGACTTCATCCCGCCCACCTACCCCGAGGAGATCACCTACATGACGCTCCTTGCCGTCGCCGAGTGCACCCGAAAGAGCTTCCTCCCACCTAAGTACCAGAATATCCCCCGCGAAACCCTCCTGTCCCAGATAGAAACTCTCCGCCGACAGGTGCGCTGAGACGCTGTGCCCTCGGTGATCTCGGTGGTTACCCCAGCCATCTGCCAAAAACTGCTTATTTTTACTCCATGCTCAGCGTAACGCCAAGGGCTGCAGACCGCATCCGGGAAATCCAGGCCGCGGAAAATCACCCCCTTCCGCGCATCCGCATCGAGGTCAAAGCCGGCGGGTGCTCTGGCCTTATCTATGACCTGTCTTTTGCGACGGACCAGCGCCCGGACGAGCTCCTCTTCACCGCCGAAGGCATAGAAATCCTCGTCCCTAAAAAAAGCCTGCTCTACCTGGCCGGCACTGAGCTGGATTACTCCGACGGCCTCGAAGGCAAAGGCTTCCACTTTCATAACCCAAACGCCGCCCGAACTTGCGCTTGTGGAATAAGCTTTGCCGTTTAATTCCGTATGGAGCGCCTGCGTCCAGGGTGGTTCCTCCACGGCCTCTGGGACGAAGAGTATCAGCGGTATCGCCTCCTCGCCTACCTAAAGCATGTACAAGCGGCTTTTTTTGCCCAGCGCCTCTATCCCCCGCTGTCTGACCTGATTGAGAGCTACGAAGAGCTGCGTAGCTTAGCACAAGCCCAGCAAACTACCGCAGTTCTTGAAGACTCTACTGACACGCTTTACAGAATCATCCAGTTTGCTATCCCCAAGCTGGAAGAAAGCATACAGGAGGGCCAGCAAATCTATGATCTGATTGCGCAGCACCTTCAGGTGGAGGTCGTGGGCCTTATCCCTCTCTACAAGGCAGAGGGGTATCTTTTCCTACGGCGGGGCGGGGAAAAGGTCGTTCGGGCGTACCGGTACGAAATCCGTCCCATACAGGACAAAGAAGGCCTTGTTGGAATCCGCTTGGAGCCAGTGGAGGAGTTCGTGTTTTCTATCCTCGCGACGCCCTTCACTATCTTACGGGAAAGGCTCCTCAAAACGCATAAAGACCTGCCCACGCCGCTCACCCTCGTCGTGGAAAGCCCCCTTGAAGTGCCTCTCCAGGAAACGCTCCTTCCTATCATCAAACGCAACCTCCCCCACTGGATAGCCCACCTCCCCCCTCAGGGCACAGCCTGAGCCCTCGTAATCCGATTCTGTATCGCCTTCACCTTAGACGATAAAAAACCCCAGGCTCCCCTCCATGCCTGTGCAAGAAAATCTCGCTTACGTGGCCAGAAGCGGTTGTGCTTCTCACTTATCAAGAATACGCCGACGCCGACCACACTCATCAGCAGAGACCAGATACCCCTATCTATTCCCCCGACCACTAATGGCCCAAGCGCTATGCCCCACCCTATCAGCAGGCGCCACAGCGGATACCACACCCACACCCGCCACAGACCGCTTACCCCCCATCCCCTAAAAACAAACCTCGTCAAAAAAAACAGCCCACCTATCCCACCCACCACAGGCCCCCAATAGTAATATCCCCGAGGAACCAGCCATAGCGTCCCCCCCACCTGAAACAAAGCGACTATCAGCGAGTACAGGTAAAAAATCCGAAATCGCCCCTGCCCAGTAAAAAAAGGCATCAAAGGAGCCAAAAGAAATAAGAACTGCGTCGTAACAATAACCCCGCCCCATAACCGCATCTCTATAATCCCCCACGGCCTGACGAAGTAAGGAAGCCCTACATGCCCTATGCCATAAGTAAGCATGAGGAGAGGGCCTGTAAATAGCGCTATCAACCACATCGTCTGCCCCAGCCTCAGATGGCGCCGCCAAAGGCTGGCCTCCCCCCCAAATGCCGGAAGCAAACTCTCTACCGCTTTATATAAAACCTGAAAGGCCTTAGAAGAAAAGTACTGCCCCGCACTATAAAGTCCCATATAACCCAGCGATGCCCACCGCCCTATCACCGTACGTTCAAAAAAAGTCAGGAAGAGGCCATTCCACTGAGAGAGGTTTTGCCACAGGCCACGTTTCCAGAGGGCTTTCCAGGCCTGCCAGCCAAAAAGCGGCCATAAGGGCTCCCGCATCAGGGT
>JAPYWM010000189.1 GCA_028276345.1 Sphingobacterium sp. | reverse complement strand
TCCTTCAATACAGAAGCGGGGCGAAGAATAACCTCGCCAGCCGCAATCTGGTTGATGATATTTTCTGGCAGGATGCGAATGCGCTGCTCAGCGGTGCTTATAGACATATTTCAGGCTGGAAAGGTCTGGGTGGCGGGGGCGTTTGCGGGTGGTTTCGTAGCGGTAGAGGGCCCAGCCCAGCTCACGGAAGAAGTAGAGTCCCTTAGACCAGTTGTAGCCGGCAGCGGAAGGCCCTGGGACAGGAGAATCCACCCGTAGGACTGCCGAGACAAAAAACTCCACCCCCACCTCATAGTCTACAATGTAGGCGCAATCCACCAGATAGCCATACGCCATCCCGACCTTATTGAAGATGCGGATACGCTCGGGCAGGCGGGCCGTATCGCTCGCCCCTAAGAGGAAGTACTTTCGCACGGCATCGTGGTAAAGGTTAGGGGGATAGACGTGGGAAAGGCCCGTTTCAGAGGGGTACATCGAGAGGTAGCGCCGCAAAAGCGCATAATCTTCACTACGCATCTGGAAACGCTGCCGACGCGATACGGCAATCGGAAAAATCAAGCTAATCAGCATCTGATGGGCATCCTTGAGAGAGAGGGAATTGCCCTGGGCATCCAAAAGATAGGGATGGCCGGCATAGGGGTGCGGCGGGAGCGAATCAGCACAGCGGGGAACCATCCGGTGTAGGAGCTTACCCTCGGGGGAAAGAAACCTTACCCCCTCTACGCAGCGGTTTTCGGAGGAGCTGCAGCTGCGTCCCAGGCGGTGCCCGAAAAATACCGACCGGTATCCCCGCTCCCATAACATTTGCGTCGCTTGCCAGGGCGTAATCAGCGCATAAAAATAATCAAACGTGGGGTTATCGCTGAAAACCATCTGGCGCAGTATCGCTTCCTCAATGCTGTACTTCTCTGTGGGCGCATCCCGGAGACAACCTTTTTCGCCCCGATCAAGCAGGAGGAGGTTTTTTTCGGTGATGCCGAGGCGGCGCAGACGGTTGACCTCTTCCAGCGCGAGGGCTGCCAATGGAAGCTTTACCAGACTGGCCGGGTAAAAATATTCGTTTGTATCCAGGCGCAAGGCATAGTGTTTCAAGATGGGGCGATTTTTAGCGTCGCGGTTGACCTGCGTGTAGATGATTTGCAGGTGGTAGTCGGCGGCTTTCTGGGTGTAAGGGAGAAGATGAGAGGCCTTCTGGGCGATGAACTGCTTCAGCCACACCGTATCCGGTGCGCTAAGGGTATTGACCTGGGGCTTATAGGTATCGGGCGGCACCAGCCCTAAGCTAAAAATACACCCCCACCAAAGTAGCCTTGCCATTTTCATACACGAGCGCTGGAAGCGGCAATTTAATACCTGTCAGCAATATGAGCCCCCATTCGGGTCGCCGAATCCAAAAGGGCCAGTAGGGTTCCAGCGAAAAAACCCACCGGCGCCGTTCCCGCGCAGCTATCTCAGCCCGGGGAAGCTCCCCATATCCCCCCAGAAGTCCACTGGCCCCATACCCAAAAGCCAGCCCCACCGGCCACTGGCGATAATACACGCACAGCCAGTAGGTCTGCCCGTTGTAGTCTTTGAGAATCTGGGCGACACCCCGTCCTAAAACATCCGGCCGCTGAGCCGCATACGGCGTGGGATGAAATGAGAACTTGAACGCTATGTCCCACGGCGTGCGCTGTAGGACTTTTTGCTGAAATAGGAAGAGGAGGCTACCGGCGGAATTGCCCACAAGGTCCCAGGCAGAAGCCCCCCACTTCGGGAAAAAACCATCGGACACTTCGATAGTGGCCTGGTAGCTCCAGGCGAGGGCAGCCGCCATCCAAAGGGCCTTTTGCGGGGGGTAGCCGGCCTTTTGGGCAGAAAGGTACGCTATCCGGCTCAGCTGGAAGGTGGTCCAGGCATGGCCGACTTTGTCTACCTGTTTCCATTCGGCCCCGTCGTCAAACCACCGCCAGCCCCGGGCGCTGTGCCAATCGTACCAGGTTAGCATAGGCGCCGCGTACACGACCCCGTAGGCTATCCCAGCCCCCAGCCAAAAATACCCCCGCCGCCGCGCCGTAGAATCAGGCCCCCAACCTCCATCTGCCCCAGGCTTCCCTAAAACGGAAGCCAATCCACTAATACTAAGCCAGACCCGCCCCACACCTATCCATAGATAAGGCCAGAACCGCAAAAAGCGCCTCCATAGAGAGCAAACGCCCCCCATGCCGTGAAAGTACGCAAAAGTACCCCGGCTACAGGCCAGCCCCCCTTACCACGAGACGACGCGTTTCGTGCGTCCCGGCTCGAAGGACACATAGGTAGACTCCCGCCGGGAGGCGCTCCGCGTTGAAGACGACTTGCTGTTTTCCTGGCTCGCTCACGCCTTCCCATAGGGTGGCCACCTCCTGGCCGTGCAAGTCGTAAACTTTCAGACTGACGGGCAGGCGCTGCCCCAGCTCAAAAGTTATTATCGTTTGCGTAAGGAAGGGATTGGGGGTATTGGGATACAGCGTAGCTATCTGGGAGGGGCTGGGTTGAACTGAGGGCAAACTCGCAGCTGGCGTCATCACAGCCCGCAGGCGCTGCCAGAGGAGCTCCACGAAAATGAAAGGCACCTGCGCACTATCCGGCGATTCACCCAGCCTCACTACGACAAGACGCTCACTGGGAACAACATTCAGAATCTGCGCATTCTTGCCAAGGGCGGAGACCATATCCGCTGGAGCGCTCGGAATAAGCGGCCCCGGGAAGACCATCTGTAGTCCCGGCACCATGAAGCTGGTCTGTCCGTTGAGCCACCACAGATACCCATAGGCCTGATTCAGGTTTTGAGAAGGGGTGAGCATCTGGCGGTAGTAAGCGGTGTCGGTCAGGATAGGCGTCTGGTCCCACCAGCCCTTATTCAGGATGAGCAGGCCGAAACGGGCCATTGTCCGGGCATTGCTGAAAAAGATGCGATTATAGCCTGACTGGATAAAGGCGCCCTGCATGCCCGTTTGGCTGGCGACCTTCTGGTAGAAGTACTGATTGACGGTTTTGCCGGTGGCTGCTTCCAGGACGGCGTGGAGGAGCGTATAGGGGGCATTATGGTAGGCCCAGCGGGTACCTGCATCGGCCTTGTAAAGTAGGCAGGCAGGTTGGGTACAGTAGGGGTCGGGCACCTCATCATCGAGGCCGGTCGTCATGGTGAGCTGGTGACG
>JAPYWM010000188.1 GCA_028276345.1 Sphingobacterium sp. | reverse complement strand
GACTACTATGCTATCCTGGGCGTGCCCAAAACCGCCTCCCAGGATGAAATTAAGAAAGCCTATCGCCGTTTGGCTCGCCAATACCACCCAGACCTCAACCCCGGCAATAAACAAGCCGAAGAAAAATTCAAAGAAATCCAAGAGGCCTACGAGGTCCTCAGCAACCCCGAAACCCGCGCTAAATACGATAAGTTAGGCGCGGACTGGAAAGCCTATGAGAATATAGGCCAATATGCGAATAATCCCTACCAGAGCTGGGGTGTTGACGAGGATGCCTTTGGCGGATTTTCAGACTTTTTCCGGATGTTTTTTGGAGAAGATTTTCTCAGGCAGGCTCGACGGCGCACCAGCCGCCCCCTGGAAGTACGCCTCCCCGTAACCTTGGAAGAACTCTACACCGGCGTCAAAAAGACCCTTCGCGTAGGTTCCGACGTGATAGAGGTTCCGCTGAGCCCCGGTCTCAAACCCAATACCCAGGTTCGCTTGCGTGGCAAAGGCCCCACGGGCGAACTGGTAGTACAGCTCGAGGTTCAGCCGCACCCCCGCTTCCGCTTGGAAGGCAATAACCTCTACGCTGACTTAGAAGTCCCCCTGTATACGGCTATCCTCGGCGGGGTGGTGGAATTCACACACTTGGATGGCAAGCGCCTGCGCCTGCAAATCCCCCCCGAAACCCCCAACGGCCACACCCTCCGCCTCACCGGTAAAGGCTGGCCCACTAACCCCCCGGGCGACCTCTACCTGAAAGTCCAAGTCGTCCTCCCCAAAAAACTCTCACCCGAAGAAAAAGCGCTCTTCGAGGAGCTGCGGCGCCTCCGCCCTAATGGATAAAGGCACCCAAGGAGAAAACATCGCCGCTACTTACCTCAGCCAAAAAGGCTGGACCCTCCTTTTTCGCAACTGGCGCTATGGCATTTACGAGATTGACCTGATAGCCCGGGATGGGGAAGAGGTAGTGTTTGTGGAGGTGCGGGCCCTCTCATCAGCTATCCCGTGGGAGGCCGAGGCTACCATTACTCGGCGTAAGCAAGAGCGGCTACGCCGGGCTATTGCCGCCTTTTACCAGCGCCACCCTGAGTACGAAGCCTACCCCGGCCGCATCGATGTCCTCGCCATCCGCCTTACCCGCCCACCAGAGATTTACCACCTGATAGACGCCTTCCGCTAAAATCCTAACCTCTACCCATCAACCTTAGAAGGTTGCTTTTTCTCTACCCATAGCTGCAAAAAATCTACCCCAAAAGCAAAGAACATCGCAAAGTAAATATACCCCCTCGGCACTTCTACATGAATCCCCTCTACAAACAGGGTAAACCCAATCAGCAGGAGAAAAGCCAACCCTAAAATCTGAAAGCTCCGGTATCGGCTGATAAATCCCTGGATTGCTTGCCCCGCTACCGCCATCACCAAAATAGACAGTACCACCGCGCCAGCAGCAATTAGAAGACCTCTCGCCAGACCTACCGCCGTCAAAACCGAATCCACAGAAAATACAAAATCCACCATAAACGCCTGAAGAAGAACTGCTGAGAAAGTCGTAGAAGTACGAATTTGCTTCTGAACGGGCTCAATATGGTGGTAGATTTCCCGCACAGCCTTGTACATGAGGAAGAGGCCCCCGGCACTCAAAAGAAGCCCCCGCCACGTGAGTGCAAATCCCCCATAGCTGAATGCCACGCCCTCTGCGCGCAAAACCGTCAGCAAAAGCGCTAAAAGCCCCACCCGCAAAAGTGGCGACCATATTAGCCACAGACGCCAGAGCCGCTTTTGCTGGGGGGGTGGCAAGCGCAGCCCTATCAAACTCAAAAACAGGACGTTATCCACACTCAAGACTACTTCCATCAGGACAATTGCAGCTAATCCCAGAATATCCGCCACCGCTCAAAGGTACGCTCCCACTAAAATTCGTATCTTCGCCTCGGGTGCTCAGTGCCGCCGAAGAAAATTACCTCAAAGCAGTTTGGCATCACGGGGGGGGCAATGCGGAAGTGCCTATGCAGGTTTTAGCACAGGCACTGGGGACGAGTGGCCCTTCCGTAACTGAAATGGCCCGCCGCCTCACCGAGAAAGGCCTCCTCGCCTATAAACCATACAAGGGTGTTCGCTTTACCCCGCAGGGGCAGCGGCTCGCTACCAAGGTCGTCCGCCGTCACCGCATCTGGGAAACCTTCATCGCCCAAGTCCTCGGCTACACCGGCGAACGTATCCACGAACTCGCCGAAAAGTTAGAGCACCTCAGCGACGATGAGTTTACCGAACGGCTTTATGCCTATTTGGGATATCCGGCCCACGATCCGCATGGCGATGAGATCCCCATGCTTTTGCCCGAGGAGGCCTGGAAGCCCCTCAGCCGTTTGCCCCTTCATCAGCCGGCCCGCATTTGCCGCCTCCCAGACACCCCGCCCCTTCGCGAAGCGGCCGACCTTCTGGGCCTGCAAGCAGATAAACCCATCAAGCGCGTTCGCCTTCTGCCCGTGGATCATATCCACCTCGTGGAATACGAGAACCACCTCCTCTGGATTCCCCCTTCCCTTGCCGAAAACCTGTGGGTAGTAGAAATCCCCTGATCGCGCACCGCAGCTCGCCTATCGGCTGCCCCCTATGCGCCTGACCCGGCCAAAAAACAATAGCCGCCTGACTATATTGTTTAATCCCCCGTGCAGCTTTTAGGTGTGTGGGACCTGGTAGGTCATACCGGGCCTGTTTATGCGCTGGAGTGCGATCAGGAGCGGAAGTACCTCTATTCTGCGGGGTCGGATGGAATTGTGGCCCTCTGGTCTTGTATAACCGGCAAGGAAGCCCTGGCGGTGAGCCGAACCCCAACAGCGATCTATGCAATGCGCTATGTGCCCCAAACCCAAACGCTCTTTGTCGGGCAAACAAGCGGCGTCATCTATGCCCTCAAACCCTATGACAAGAAGCTTCTCGGGGCGGTCCAAGCCCACCAGGCGGCCGTCATGGGTATTAGTTCTCACCCGACAGACGTAGAAGGCTGGAGCACCGGAAAAGATGGCGTTTTTCTCTACTGGGATACAGACCGGGCTAAACCCGCAGATAGGGTTCTGGTCTCGGAGGCAGGTTTGCGGGGCTTTGTTCCGCTGCCGACCCGGCGCCTTTTCGCTTGCGCCGGCAGAGACGGTACAGCCTACATCATAGAGCGGGATAGCCGGCAGATCATACAAAGGCT
>JAPYWM010000187.1 GCA_028276345.1 Sphingobacterium sp. | reverse complement strand
TTCTTGATTTATAGCCTCCCGAAGCATTTTTTCCAGAAGGCCGGTGAGCTCCTGCTTGCGCTCGGCGGGAAGGTGCGCTAACTTTTCTATAAGCGCATCCATGGATTGGGGGCCGGACCGTAAAAGCGCATCGATAAACTGCTGAAAAGAGCTCTGGGAACGGGCAGCAGCTTCTCTGGGTGAGGAAGACGGCGTCTCTCGGGGCTCCTCCTCTTCCTCATCCGGCTCCACCGTCGTACCCGCCATCTCTAAAAGCTCCTCCTCACAATAGATGGATGCCTGCGCCTTGAGCGCAATAGCCACCCCGTCGCTGGGACGGCAGTCTATCTCCAACACTTGCCCTGTAGCTGATTCCAAAAGAAGATACGCAAAAAAGGTATTGTCTTCCAGCTTGTGAATGGTGAGCTCCAGCACCCGCGCGTGCAGGGCATGGATGATATTTACGAGCAGATCGTGCGTGAGGGGGCGGCGAAAGGTATACTTTTCCAGCTCCATGGCGATAGCTTGGGCTTCCGCCTGGGCAATGATGATTTTCAGGCGACGATGACCGCCTTTCTCATCCAAAATAAGCGCAAAGGCCCCTTCCGAACCCATAGCGTCTCGCCGAACCGCTACCACTTCCATTTCCACTCGGCCCATCGCACTCAAAGGTACAAAGAGACGCAGGTTTTACGGAGCAGAGTCCTTCGCCACAGCCCACAAGTATCCCACCTCCTGATAATGCGGCGTGGGCGCATGATGAACCTCCCCCCGAATCTCATAATCTGCCTCGGCTAAGACCCTTTTCAGCTCCTCCAGCGTATCATGAAACGCTATCCAGAGCGTGGGCTTATACCGTCTCAGGGTTTTCATAGCCCCCTTAAGCGCTTCTACTTCAGCACCCTCAATATCTATCTTTATCCAGTCCAGTCTCGGTAAGCTGAGCGATTCTACCAGACTATCCACGGATACCGCCAACGTATGGCCATTCTCTCTCACTTGGACCTTTGAGAGAAAAGAGGCGATCTCTTCTTCGGAGGCCTTGGATAGAGAGAGGAGGGTGCTTTCTCGCCAGGCCGCCAGCCGAAGCGGAATCACATGCGAAAGCTTGTTTTTAGCGAGATTCACCAGTAGTATTTGATAGTTTTTCGGAGCAGGCTCCCAAGAAAAGATAATACCTCCTGGCAAAACTCGCTTTTGATAGAGCAAAGTCCAGTATCCCCGGTGCGCCCCTACGTCAAAGCCTACTTGCCTGGTCCCATACTCGCCAACCATGCCTCTGGATGCTCCCCCGAACGCGTAAAATACACCCACGTAATCCCCACCGCATCCAGCCATAACCGAAGCTGGCCATCATAATAATACATGGCCTTGAGATTGAAAGGGCAGTTCGTCCAGTGAAGATGCCGCTTTTGGGAGATGATATATCTCACAAAGTCTTGCTTCGTTGCTGAAGGATGAAAAATCCTGTAAAGCCACTTACGTACCTGCCACACGATAGCATTGACCCACAGCGCCAGGGTATCCCGAAGCCGCTCCCCCCGAAAGCGTAAAAGCCAGAACATAGCCCCAAAAGTAGCTTTTGCACAACTTTGAGGGGTGTGGTGGCTCTCGCTCTGGTGGATAGGTTACGGCTACCTGCTGCATCGCTGGCACCCCCAGCGCCAGCGAAAAGCCCCGCCCCCCGGCTTAGAAACCCCCGCTGAGCAGCCATCCCCCCTCCAGGTCAGCCTTGTAATCCCCGCCCGCAACGAAGCCGAGCGCCTCCCCGCCCTCTTAGAGGCCCTCTCTAAAGAAACGTTTCCCCTTTTAGAGGTGATCGTCGTCGATGATCACAGCACAGACGCTACCCGGGAGGCCACGCACGCCTGGCAAGAACGCCTTCCGTTTCCGCTGCACTACCTATCCAGCGCTGGCGTAGGCAAAAAGGCCGCCCTGCTCACGGGCTTACGCGCTGCTCGGGGCGAGATAGTGATCACCTTAGATGCCGATACGGTGCCCCTGCCCGGCGCGATTGAGACCCTCCTGCGCCCCTTCACCTATCCCAACGTCCAAATGAGCGCCGCCTATGTGCGCTTCTGGAATACGACAGCTTTTGAGAAGGGGGATTTTTTCCAGCGGTTTCTCTTAGCCTTTCAGGCGCTGGAGATGGCTGGCATCTTAGCGCTGACGGCTGGGAGCTGGCAGCGGGGCGAACCCATCACCGTCAATGGCGCCTTTCTCGCATACCGGCGAGCGGCGTTTGAGCAGGTCGGCGGCTGGGGAGAAGCCCCTCATCCCGGCGGCGACGACGAACTCCTCATGCAGCGCATCTACCGGCAGAGAGGACCGCAGGCCCTGGCCTTCTCTGGGGCGGTGGCTGAAACCCGCCCGGCCCAAAGCTGGCGCGAGCTTTGGCACCAGCGCCACCGCTGGCTCAGCAAAACCCGCTACGCTATCCTCCCCTGGGTGCGGGCCGGCCTCCTCGCGCTGGGCCTCACACATCTTCTTTTCTGGGGGCTGCTCCTTTTCGAGCCGAAGCTGGCTCTGCTGCATCTCGGGGTCACGGGCGCTTTGCAGGCCTGGGTGATTGAAGCCGGCCGCCGAGCTATGCACTTACCGGCCTTTTTATGGCTGTGGTATCCCCTATCGCAGCTCTGGTATCCCGTCTATGTGGCGTGTCTCCTCCTTATTCGCTGGCGGCGGCGCTTCTGGTGGCGCGGGCGGTGGTATGCGCGCTAAATGACAGCATGACCCGCATCCGCATCTCGTCAGGAAGCCCGGCCGACACCTCAGGCGCTCGTCCCTCCCCCACAGCGTCCCAGTGACGTTATCTATCCCCCGGTACAAATCAAAACGGGGCAGGCCTATCGCCTACCCCATGAGATACCTCTTATACCGCAGCTAAAATATGAAAACCTCCCTGCCCTGCGGAAGACCATCCCCTCCCGTGCGTAAGCGCCAGCGCATAGCCCGTGCGCAGCCTATCACATCCCTTCATCCTGCCGGGCACCCACCCCTCGCCTATCCCCACCAGTCCCTCTCAGACCTCCGCGCACCACTTGACTTTGTGAAGTTTGGTGTATATTTGTCATAAGCCAAAATGCAACGCTTATGAAGACACGCAAGTACTTTTTGGTGGCTTTGCTGCTGACCTTTGGACTGGGTCAAAACGTCGGTATCGGCACAAGCGCACCCACGGAGCGCCTGCATGTAGCGGGCAACCTCCGGCTGGATGGCGCCTTCA
>JAPYWM010000012.1 GCA_028276345.1 Sphingobacterium sp. | reverse complement strand
GGGAGCAGGGGTCCAATATTGCCAAGGTGGCGGCCCAGACGGCGGGCCTTCCGGAAACGGTAGCCGGGGTGACGCTGAATCGGTTTTGTGCGTCGGGGCTGGAGGCGGTGAACCAGGCGGCGGCAGCTATTCGGGCTGGGGCGGGCGAAGCTATTCTGGCAGGGGGGGTGGAATCCATGAGCCGAGTACCCATGGGCTCTGATGGCGGGGCATGGTACATGGACCCGCAGGTGGCGTTTGAAGGGCACTATATTCCGCAAGGGGTAGCGGCGGACCTGATCGCTACACTGTATGGATATAGTCGAGTGGTGCTGGATGAGTTTGCTGCGCGGTCGCATCGCTTGGCATGGGAGGCCACCGAAAAGGGTTATTTTCGGAAAAGCCTGATTCCCGTGCGGGATGTGTTAGGACGGGTGATATTGGAGCGGGATGAGAATATTCGGCCGGACACGAGCGTAGAGAAGCTGGCGACTTTGGAGCCGTCGTTTGCGTGGGTAGGGCGGGAAGGGGGCTTTGATGCCGTAGCCCTTCAAAAGTATCCGATGGTAGAGGCGATTCAGCATGTGCATCATGCGGGGAATTCGTCGGCGATCGTAGATGGAGCGGCGCTGGTGCTGTTAGGAAGTGAGGCGCTTTTCAAACGTTATGGACTAAGGCCTCGGGCGCGGATAGTAAGCTGGGCAGTGGTGGGGACAGAGCCAACAATCATGCTCTTGGGACCGGCCCCAGCCTCTCGGAAGGCGCTGAGTCGGGCCAGCCTTTCTCCCCAGGAAATAGACCTGTACGAAGTGAATGAGGCGTTTGCCGTGGTGCCTTTGCGGTTTATGGATGATCTGGGCGTGCCGATAGAAAAGGTCAATGTGAACGGCGGGGCGATTGCGATGGGGCATCCGTTGGGTGCGACCGGAGCGATGCTATTGGGGACGCTGCTGGATGAATTAGAGCGGCGGGGCCTGCGGTATGGACTGGCAACCCTTTGTGTGGGGGGCGGTATGGGAATAGCGACAATTATTGAGCGGCTTTAAAAAATCTGCCGATTTTCTCTTACCTTTGCCTCGTATGCAACGGCAAGGTTGGATTGCAGCTGGGCTGGTGGGACTTTTTTTCGTAGCCTGTGGCCCTAAAGACCTTATTAATAAGACCAAGTACGGCGGCAAAACCTATAAGAATACCTGCGCCAGTTTCAAGAAAGAGGTGCAGGCGACCCTGGATGCCAATAACGACCCCACTACGCTCCGGGTAGCCGAATATGACAATAGTCAGTTTGACCCGCTTTTTGTGGAGCCAGGGCAGTTTATCCAGGCGAATGATACGCTCTACTTCCGCTTAGCGAATGACCTGGAATATGCTAAGTACCTCCAGAAGGGGGTCGCGGTTATGGTGCGGGTGGATTATGCGGCCCCGGCCCGGCTCGCCAATCAAGAGGTCGACCCGCAGGGCACCATCGGTGAACTCACCATCACCGAAGCCTATTACAAAGCCCATAGTCAGCCTTTCTTTGTGTATAAGGTGCCCCTGGGTGGAAAGAATCTGGATGGCAAGCAGGTGAGCCTATACTTTTCTATCGTTAAGCTCGATAAGAACGGGAAGATAGCTAAAGTATACTGTGATTCCCGGAAGAATCCATTTGGGCCGTCGTCGCCAGCATGCTGTACAGCCCAGCCCTGGGCACAGGTGCGCACTGGGATGAAAGCCGCCCTCCCTGACCTGCCCATCCGCGATGAACAGTATCGTTACGAGGGCTTCCAAGGGACGCTGGACCTGATTTTCCCCATCATGTCTACGAAGTTCAATAAGAAGGAGCTCACAGATGCCATTATGCAGTATGTGATGAAGTACGAGCAGATGGGGTATCAGGTGCAGGCGATTCAGATAGATGGATATGCGTCGCCGGATGGGCGGCTGGAGCTCAACCAGAAGCTTTCGCAGGGGCGGATGGAGGCCGTGGCCGAAGATGTGCAGAAAAACTTCGTGGCGAAGATGGGACGGGATATTCCCGTACAGGGCACTGGCAAAGGTGAGGACTGGGAGCGGTTTGATATTCTGGTGAAGACAGCAGACTTTGCGGATGCGGAGCGCGCCGAGATTCTGCGGATTGCGGCTATGCCCGTCCATGAAGACGACCGCGAAAAAGAGCTGCGCAAGCTCCCCTATTGGCCTAAAATCCGGGAAAAGGTCTTGCCCTTCTGCCGGCATGCGGTCGTTACTTTTACCTTCACCTATGTGCCGGATAAAATGTATGTAGAGCGATACAACGCGCCTTTGCCGCTCCTCGCGCCAGAGCTATACAATGTGGCGACTAAAACTTTCATCATTAGCCGTTTCCGGCCCGGGGTGGATGCCCGGCGTAACATCGGTATCCTCAATACGCTCATCGATACAAGGGGTAATCGCACGGCAAACCTACTGGCGATGCGTTCCACCTACCACTTCGCCTTGAATGATCTCAAGAGCGCGGTGCGAGACATCGAGGCAGCGGCGAGCCTGGACCGCAATAATCCCGTTTATAACCTCGCCGCTTTAGCGTATCGGACGCAGGGAATCCATGAGGTGTCCCGCGAAGAAGCGGTACAAATGCTGGAACGTTACAATGACCTCATTGCGCGTACGCCCAATGACCGCTCGCTTTATATCAACCGAGCGATTGTGATGGATTACATTGGCTGGCTTTCTGGCGCTATCGCAGATAATACGAAAGTGATTTCGGAAGATGGGCGCCTGGCCGTGGCATATAATAATCGAGGCGTCTCCTACATGAAGGCCTTGCGGCTTTTGGAAGCGGAGGCGGACTTTCAGCAGGCGCTGTCGCTGGATCCCAATCTGGCCGAGGCCCACTTCAACCTGGCTATTCTCTATGCGTACAAGGGGTATCCAGATAAAGCTGCGCAGCACTTTGAGCGGGCAGTGGCCTTGCAGCCAGCCTATAAGGGTGAGCTAAACACGAACCCCGTATTCAAGGTGGTGCGAGATAATCCGCGATTTGGACGGTTTACGTCGGGCGGCTGAGAGAACTCAGCATAGGTTCTGAGCTGGGCGGCGCCGAAGGTGTCGCCCAGCCCTGCCTAATCCCCTTTCAGCACATAGGCTTCTCCCACACAGGTCTCCCCCCAGTACGCCTGCAAAACATCTCCGGCATACGTCGGGCCTACCCCGGCCGGCGTCCCCGTAAAGAGTACATCCCCTGGCTCCAGCGTAAAGTAGCGTGACGCCGCCGCTAAAAGCTCCTCCACTGAAAAAATCATATCCTTTCCATAGCCTTCTTGTAGGAGGGTTTTATTTCGGAAGAGGCGGAAGGGGGTATTTTTCCACTCTGGGGTGAGGGGGCACCAGAGGCCCCACCAGGCAGAATGGTCAAACGCTTTGGCCATTTCCCAGGGGAGCCCTTCGGCTTTGAGGCGGGCTTGCAGGTCGCGGGCAGTAAAGTCTATGCCTACGGTAACGGCATCCACAATCTCGGTGAGGGTGCGGGGAGCGAGGTTGCGTCCGCCCTGCGCAATGCGAAAGACTAACTCGGCTTCGTACTCCAGCCTGGCTGTAAAGGGCGGCACTGGCACCTCGCCACTGCGGGCCCAAGCCGTCGCCGGCTTAAGAAAAAATATCGGTGCTGCCGGTACTTCTGCTTTCATTTCAGCCGCATGCAGTGCATAATTGCGTGCTACGCAGATTATCTTCATGGTTTATGAAATGTTTCCATCGCTAAGGGAGTCGGCGGTCGACGCATAGCCCGCTCTATACCACGGGCAAGGTGTTCTTCATATAAAAAATACGGTTTGGGCAGCTCGCTTTCGTAAAAGGGGATTTCCCCCAGCAGGACATCAGCGAAAGTTTCTCGGAAGTAGGTTTCGCTGGGGTTACCGGTGGTGCCGCATAGGATGATGCCGAGAAAGGGCAGGCGGTAGGCGGCGATGGCCCGAAGGGATAGCCAGGTGTGGTTCATGGCACCGAGATAAGGGCGCACCACGAGCAGAACTGGACAGCCCAGCGCCTGGAAAAAGTCTATGAAAAAGTATTTTTCCGTGATGGGGACGAAGAGGCCACCGGCACCTTCTACAATAAGGGGTTTTGGAAGCTGTTGCCATTGGTTTAGGAGGGCTTCGTAGCCTATATGGACGTTTTCTAATCTGGCGGCGATGAGGGGCGCTCCAGGAAATTCCAGGCTATAAGCGGCATCTATGATGGGGAGGTGGTGCTGGCGGGCGATGTCGGTATCCCGAGGGCTGCCGGTTTGAAGGGGTTTCCAGTAGGGCCAGCCGAGCCCAGCTGAGAGGGCCATTGCCACTACACTTTTCCCCACCTCCGTGTGGATGCCCGTCACCGCCACGCTCTCCATGTGAGCAAAGGTACTTTCTCCGTATTTTCGCCGCATGGAAAAGGTTGCCCTACATTACGAAGGGGGTAGCATAGAGCTGGATGCCATCGTCGGCTCCGAAGGCGAAAAAGCCATAGATATCAGCAAGCTCCGCGATAAAACCGGCTACATCACCCTGGACATAGGCTATAAAAACACGGGTTCCACTAAAAGCGCAATTACTTTCATTGATGGGGAGCAGGGCATTTTGCGGTATCGAGGCTATCCCATAGAGCAGCTGGCGGAGTTCTCCACCTACCTGGAAGTGGCGTATCTACTTATTTATGGGGAGCTGCCTACGAAGGCCCAGCTGGAAGACTTTGAGGGCCGCATCAAGGAGCGCACGCTTATTCACGAGGATATCAAGAAGTTCTTTGATGGTTTTCCTTCGTCGGCGCATCCAATGGGGATTCTGGCGTCGGTTGTATGTTCGCTCTCATCTTTTTATCCGGAGTCGCTGGACCCCTATGCACCGGATGAGGTGATTGAGCGGAATATCATCCGACTTTTAGCCAAGATTCCCACGCTGATCGCCTGGATATACAAAAAACGCAAAGGCCATCCCTACATCTATCCCCGCAATGAGAAGGGTTACGTGGAGAACTTTCTGTACATGATGTTTGGCATGCCCACCTATGATTATGAGCCAGACCCGCATGTGATAGATGCCCTGGATAAGCTTTTGATTTTACATGCCGACCATGAGCAAAACTGTTCTACCAGTACTGTCCGGACAGTAGGTTCTTCTCTGGCCAATATCTATGCGTCGGTATCTGCGGGAATATGTGCGTTGTGGGGCCCGCTGCATGGTGGGGCGAATCAAGAGGTAATCGAGATGCTGGAAATGATCAAAGCTGATGGAGGAAACGTACAAAAATGGGTAGATAAGGCCAAAGACAAGAATGACCCTTTCCGGCTAATGGGCTTTGGGCATCGGGTATATAAGAACTTTGATCCGCGGGCGCGGATTATCAAGCAGGCGGCGGACCAGGTTTTGAATGCGTTGGGGATTCATGACCCGGTGCTCGACATTGCAAAAAAGCTGGAAGAAGTGGCGCTGAGTGATTCATATTTCATTGAGCGGAGGCTTTACCCGAATGTAGATTTTTACTCTGGCATTATTTATCGGGCGGTCGGGATACCGGTGGAGATGTTCACGGTGATGTTTGCGTTTGGGAGATTAGCGGGGTGGTTAGCGCAGTGGTGGGAGATGCGTAAAGCCGGCGAGCCCATCGTTCGCCCTCGTCAAGTTTATATCGGGCCTAACTATCGGGAATACATCCCTATCGCCAAGCGGGGGTGATCCGCCAGCTTTTTCGCCGTAAGGGTATCACGGACCCGTCGGAGCGGGGGCTGCGGCGGGTGCTTTCTCTTTGGGACCTGACGGCGATCGGCGTAGCGGCTGTCATCGGGGCGGGCATTTTTAGCACGGTAGGGGAAGCTACTCTGAAAGCGGGCCCCAGTGTGGTGCTCGTGTTTGTGATAGGGGCCTTTGTAGCGGGGCTGAGCGCCCTCTCGTATGCGGAAATGGCTTCGGTCGTCCCACAGGCGGGAAGCGCCTATACCTATACATACGTGATCTTTGGCGAGCTGCTCGCCTGGCTCATGGGGTGGTTCCTCATCCTGGAGTATGCCGTAGGAAACATTGCCGTAGCTATCTCCTGGTCCGGTTACTTCGTGGCGCTGCTGCGCAGCATGGGGATAGACATGCCCCTATATTTGGTGCAGGACCCGCTTTCGCTCTGGCGAGCCGCCCAGGACTATCTCCAGTCCCATAATCCTGCCTCTTATCCCGCCTATCAGGCCTGGCAGGCCGCCCCTACGCTCTTTGGCATTCCCCTCATCCTCAATCTTCCCGCCCTCCTCATCGTCGTCTTCATCACGGCCCTTGCTTATGTCGGCATCCGCGAAAGCCGCCTCGCTAACAACATTTTCGTCGCCTTAAAGGTCTTGACTATCCTGTTTATCCTGGTTGTGGGAGCTTTTTTTGTAGACCCTGACCGATGGACGCCCTTCATGCCAAATGGCTTTTCCGGTATGATGCGGGCTGTGGGGGCGGTGTTTTTCGCATATATTGGGTTTGATGCGCTTTCCACCACTGCCGAGGAAGCCCGCTATCCCCGACGGGACCTTCCACTGGCGATGCTGCTCTCGCTTACTATCTGTACGCTCCTATATGTGGGGATAGCGCTGGTTCTGACAGGGACAGTGTCGTACCAGGAGCTCGGGGTGGCAGACCCCCTGGCGTATCTTTTCACGAAATTACCGATTTCGGTGGGTTTTCGGCGAGCGCTGGAAGGGATGGTAGCGGTAAGTGCCGTGATTGCGATGGCGAGTGTGCTGCTGGTCTTTCAGATTGGGCAGCCTCGTATCTGGTTTGCTATGAGTCGGGATGGGCTTTTGCCGCCCGCTTTGGGGAAAGTCCACCCCCGCTTCGGCACGCCTCATGTCGCTACCCTCCTTACCGGTGCTGTCGTGGCTATCCCGCTCTTCTTCTCTTCGCTCTCCACAGTGGTGGATATGACGAGTATGGGAACCCTCATGGCCTTTGCCATGGTGAGTGCGGGGGTGGCGTATCTCCACTACGCCCCACCACCAAACTACAATCCGCGCTTCCGGGTGCCCTACATCCCCAGCCGCTGGCTTTTTCCCATTATGGTCCTCGCTGGCCTTTTGTGGGCCTGGTCCCTCAATCCCCTCGCCATCCAGCATCTCGTTGACTTTTCCCAGGGGGGAACCCTCTGGCACTACCGAATCCTCCTACTTTTTGTCCTCATAGCGACCTACCTCGCGATTCGGTACAATCTCTCGCTACTTCCCCTGCTGGGGACGCTCAGCCCATTGTACCTTATTATAGAGCTTGGGCAGGAAAACTGGATAAGGCTTTTACTCTGGCTTAGCGCTGGTCTGGTTTTTTATTTTGTGTACGGTTATCGGCATTCTCATCTGCGAGCTGGCTGAGTGTATCCTGGCGCTTCTGAGAAGACGGAGAGGGCTTTCCCGTGTCATAATGTCAGGAAGCGGGGCGCGGTGTGTTTTTTGTTAGCTTTGTCGCCATGGCAAATACCCTAAAGACCTTTCTCCTACTGGCTGCCCTGACGGTTTTGCTTGTCTTTTTGGGGCGGCTGATAGGTGGGCCGGTCGGCATGACGATAGCGCTCATCATGGCGGCCGTCATGAATCTCATAGCGTACCTCTTTGGGCACAAGATCATTTTGTGGCAGTACCGGGCCGTCCCGCTACCGGAAAATCAATATCGCTGGCTTTATGATATGACCCGACGTTTGTGTCAGCGGGCGGGTCTTCCCATGCCGAAGCTGTACTTGCTTCCCTCCCCGCAGCCTAATGCCTTTGCTACCGGACCCTCTCCCGCTAAAGGGATTGTAGCGTTTACGGCGGGGCTTCTCCAGACGATGGACCAGCGCGAGGTGGAGGGGGTTTTAGCGCATGAGCTTGCGCATATCAAGAATCGCGACATGCTCACCATGACTATTGCGGCGACGATCGTGGGGGCGATTACGTGGATTGTAGATATGCTGCGCTGGTCGGCTATCTTTGGGAGTATGCGTAGCCGGGATAATGAAAATAGCTCTGGTATAGAGCTGGTATTTGTGATCATAGTGGGGATTATAGCCTCTATTGCTGCAGTCTTGATACAGCTTGCTATTTCTCGTACGCGGGAGTATGCTGCAGATGCTGAGGCGGCTCGCATGGCAGGTACGCCAGATGGGCTCATCTCAGCCCTGCAAAAGTTAGAGATGTATACGGCGGCTATTCCGATGGAGAATGCTACGCCGGCTACTTCCCACCTTTTCATTGCTAACCCCTTCAAAGGCGCTGGCGATTGGATTGCCTCGCTTTTCAGCACGCACCCCCCTATTCCGAAGCGGATAGAGCGCCTTCGGGCCCTCAAGTACAACCTTAAATAAAAAATGCGGAGAGGCATCACCCGCTCTCACTCCGGCCCTTGCTTCCTTTCGGACCTGGGGGGGTTGGGAGGAGAGGCGTCGTGCCTTCCGCACGGCAAAGGTACGCAAAGTATTTAGATGGCGCGTCGGGGGTTTTTCTGGTTCTCAGCGAAGTGGCTCTCTTATCGGGTCTGGCCTGCATGGATAGGCCTTGTGGTTAGGGGACTCCTTCTACTGGTCATCGCAGCCTTCGTGGCGTGGGGCCTGGCACTGGGCTACTTTTACTTTTTCCCTTCTGCGGCCATTGTCGCCATCCGTCAGGAAGTAGCTGCTAAAACCGACTCCCTTGAAACGCTCCGGACGCGACTCGCATCACTCAAGGCGGAAAAAACCCGCATAGCTGAGCTGGACTCTATACTTTATCGTGAGCTAACGGCTATACCCCCGCGGGAAGGAACGTCCGTGGTGCGGGCACGTGCACCCAACTGGCCTCAAGGGGAGGTGCGGGCAGATAGCCTCGTTCAGTATGTAGAGCGAGCACAAGCCCTCCTGGCACGTCAAATGCAGCTGGAAGAGATGCTGCACCGGCTTGCCACCCGGATAGCGCACCTGCCCCGTCATCGCCCCATAGAAAGAGGGGATCTGGCTGCGGGCTTCGGCCCCGCCTATCACCCCATCACCCTTCAAGTCTATGAGCATAAAGGCGTAGACTTTATCGTTACGCCGGGAACACCGGTTCGGGTAACCGCAGACGGGGTCGTGCGCGAGGTAAGCCCGCTTCCCTTTACCGAAAGCAGCTATAAAGTCCTTGTAGAGCATACCCCTACCTTGCACACGCTGTATTATCCCGTAGATCCCACTGTGCGTCCGGGCCAGCTGGTAGGGCGGGGCACCCGGTTAGGGTATGTCACCCGTCTCTCGATGGCGCGTACGACATTTCTACATTATGAGGTCTGGCGGCAGGGTGAAGCCGTTGAGCCGTTGCTCTATCTATGGGGGGACCTCTCTCCAGACGAGATTAAGACCTTTCAAAAAGCGTTTCAATCGCCTGGCTATGGACTCCACTAAAAGGTACTATACGTTACGGGAGGCGGCACAGCTGTTAGGGATTCCCTTACATCAAGCGCGCCGATGGGTTAAGCAGTTTCTATCCAGCCCTCGAGAGGGCCGACTTCGGCTCTCTTCCAAAGAGCTGGATCAACTGCGCCTTGTCTATCAAGGATTTTATGCCTATCGGTTGCGAGGTCAGGCGCTCAGAGACTTTATTCGTGCTGCCCCTGCTTCGGCTTTGAGGCCGGAGCCTTATGCGCTTCTACGAGAGATTCATCAGCGCCTCCTTATTCTGGAGGGGCGTCTTTCTCATCTATCCACACCGCCTGTGCCTGATTCCGCTCACGGCGTGTAAAGCCACGCATCGGGTATGCGGGCTTTGACTTCTTTGAGACGTGCTTCGGCTTCAGCTTTATTAGGGGTGCTGTGGTAGCTGATGCGTACCCGGCCGCGTTCGGGTACAGGCAAAAACTCCGCCGTGGGGATACCCAACGCCTTTGCTTTGGCGTAGGCCTCTTCTAAGGTTGGCTCTGAGCCAACTATGATGTAATACCGCCCCTTTTGCGGTGTGGTGAGGGTGGGCTGAGGGGAAGTAGCTCGTTCAGGGACAGGGGCCTTTGACGTAGATGAGGGGGAAGGTTTTTCGGGTGTAGATGGCTTAGAGGGGGGTTTATTTTCTGGGGCAGAAGACTGGGTAGAGGCAGGGGTTTTACTTTCAGCAGCGGGTGGCTCGGAAGCTTTCTTAGATTTTGGGCTTTCGTCGGAGGGTTTTTTCTCATTTTTAGAGCCAAGAACGATTTCGACTGGTTGGCGAGCGGTCTTTTCGCGCTGACGCAGGATAAAATAAGCTCCAACACCAATACCTACCAGCAAAAGGAGAACCGCCACTATCCATCCCATGCCCCGGCGTCGAGAAGCTGAGCTTGCCTGGGGCTGCGGGGGAACTTCTATGGCTTTTGCTCGGCTGCTTTCTTTAGTAGGTTTCTCTTTTTCAGCTTTTTTGGCAGGAGGGGGAGCAGGCGGTTGACCGCTTCCCGAAATGGGGGCTACCGCTCCCTCCGTGTGGCGCAGCGATACCGGATGGAGGTCTTCCAGAAAGCTCAAGGGCGCTTCTTCACTCAGCTCCAGCCGATAACTGACGCCCGAGCGTCGGAGTTTGCCCAGTTTCCACACATCCATTTCGTTTGCGGCCTTGAGGTAGTTTACCAGAACGAGCCCTAACTCCTTGAGGAAAGCTTCGGCCTCCTGCTCGGAGAGCCCATACTTATCCATGAGGAACGCGATCGTTTCACGCAGATAGCGCTGTCCCGGCTCATACTTGAGCTGGGGGCGTGGGGGCTTAATCTGAGCGCTTTTAGGGTCCACCTCGGCGCGTTCAATATGCCATACAAAACTTCCTAAGCCCGGGATAGAAAACCGCTCCAAGCTCACCGCAAAGAGGGCGAAATAGTTTTCAAAGTCTATTTTGGCCGCGCTACTCATAGGTCTCATCCGATTTTGCTCCAGATTCCTAAACAGAAGTCTAAGGGCCGTTCTCGATAGCCCCGCCACCGATAGAAGCGCTGATTGAGCAGGTTGTTCATCTCCACAAAGAAAGTTAAAACCGGCAGTACTCGGCGCTCTACTCTCCACGAAATGTCCACAAAGGCGGGGGCGCGAGTCGTTTCATCCAAGGCGCGAGGGCCTATCAAGGTAAGGGCGGCCCAAAAGTGCCATTTTTCGTGGAATCGGTAGCCACTGCGCAGGCTGCCTTCGACGGGCGCTCCCCCATAAAGGGCCGTGTAGGCATGACTGCGGACCTTCCACTGTCGGGCCGTAAAACGCAGCTCCATATAGGCTCCTGTTGGGGCTGGCATGTAAAGTACTTGGACTACTCCGCCTAAGCTACGCAGCTGCCGAAGGGTGTCTACCCGAAAAGCCGCCCCCTCCGGCACAAAAAGCGGAACCCCCTCGCGTAAAGCATACTCAGCCGCTACCCTATAATCCCACCCCCGCCCTTGGCCGCGCAGCCCCACCTCACTCACCGTCCAAGTACGCTCAAAAGGTAGTAGCCCCGGCACCCTGCGCAAGTAAGGGTTGTATAACACCTGTGTAGGGTAGTTAATGGGCTGCACATAAGCTTCCGCTTTCAGATAGGGTCGAAAAAGCGGAGACAAACCTTTGTAAACTATTTCTCCTACGGGACTCAAAAGGAAAAGCCTATTGAGATCACGCGCATAACTGATTTCAAGTCCTACATTCAAGCTGAGTAAGGCACTTTGATAAGTGTAGGTAGGACGGGCTGAGAAGCTATACCGAGTACCATCTGTGAAGACCTCTCCGCGCATGGTGCCTTCCCCGGAGAAGGGTAATCGGAAAGTTATGCCGCCTTCCATGTAGTGTAACCAAGGAGGTACACCTGAATGAAAATACATACGGGCTGTGCGATAGCGAAGGTATGTGCGGGCTTTGGGGAGGCGCAGTAGGATAGCGCCATGACCTCTCAGAAAAGCGATTTGCAGCGAGTCGGGCAAGGGCGCTGTTGCATCATAACCTGGCCAGTTTTCGGCGAAGGGCGCGTAAAAACGATATTTTTGGTAGCTTTCTTCATAATAGCCTTCGAAGGTTAGATTTGCGGTGTAGTAGCCGCCCCAAGCAGTAAGGGTAGTGATTCCGGCGCGTGCCTGGGGTAGGAAGGGCTGGAGGTTAGAGTAGTGATACAGCCGCAGGCCGGCATCCCAGGGGAGTGCCCGGGTTTTATTCCAGATAAGCTGGGCTTCCTGCGTCCAGAAGCGCCCTACGCTATAACGCAGGTGCAGGGGGTCCAGCCGCGCCCAAACCGGGCGTCCTGGTGTCATCGCTTCGGGTAGCGGAGTCGCAGAGCTGGGGCTTTTCTCCCATTGAGGTGTGCCCTGAAACTCCCACTTAGGCATATCAAATGAGGGGGGAGAAAGATAAGGCTTAAGCCCCAGCTCTAAGTACTCAATCCGTTCGTTTTCAATTACCAGCGAGTCCCGGAGCGGGTCTTGCCCCTGCCCCCATAGGCATGCTCCCACTATTCCACAAACTATCCACCGCATCCGGCCCAAAGGTACGAGATGCCCTGGCACTATATTTGCCCCTCTTGACTGTGTGAAAAAAGTATTACCTTTGCCTTAAGACTTAATGCCTATGCGTACGTGTGATAGTCCGAGCGGTCTATGGTGTAAGTGCGGGGTAAGGCTCTTTTCTATTATGAACATGCAACCTAAAAACTATGACAGATATGAAAACGCTGGATGATTTTCGGCGCTATTATGCCGAGTACTTGTCCAAGGAATTGGGCACTGCGGAAGCCACTCGCAAGAGCACCATTGTGAAAGCCTTCCTGGTATGGGTTTTAGCCATTCCGGTTACGGTTGCGGCGGTGTGGGCCTCTACTTCGTTCATGGGGCAGGAGTATTTCTGGGCGCTTGTGGTGCTAAATGTATTAGTGTTTGGGTTTCTGGCCTATATGTTTTATCGGGAGGCGCTGAGCAGTTCTCGCTACTATAACCTCTTCAAGGGTCGGGTGATAGATGGGATCATCCGATTTATTGATGAGCGGTTGCACTACATCCCACATCGGGCGATTCCCGTAGCTGTCTTTGGACGAAGTGGGCTCCATAATAAGCCCATACACAAGTACGAGGGAGACGATTACTGTATTCTCCAGTTAGAAGATGGGACAACGGTAGAGTTTTCTGAGGTACATGCCTATCAGAAAGTGAAAGATGAACAGAGTTCTCGTTGGGAACCCGTATTTGAGGGTCTTTTTGCGCATATTAAGCTCGCTCAACCCCGTGGCGGCGAAATGTACATCGTTCCGAAAGGTACCTCACTTGAAGAGATCGGCACCAAAACTTCCCGTCTCCAGAGCTACCCTATAGAGAATCCTATGCTCAACACGGCGTATGAGGTTTATGCCAGTAGCCCTATGACTGTCAAGCGCTACCTGACGCCCGAACTTATGCAGGCGATCGCCTCCTATCACACAGAGAATCCTACCATGCCACTACGCTATGGCATGCATGGCCCCCATATATATATTGCCATTCCCCGAGAAACCGTACTCTTTGAGCCGAATGTTTGGCAATCCCTATCTGATGTACAAAGCCTGGAGAAGTTTTTTCAAGACCTCAGTACGCTCTGGTATCTCATCACTCATAGCGTAGACCTTTCTGGTCGGGCGGTGACTTCGCCGGCCGAGGAGACTGCGTGAAGGGGACTTAGCTACTTGCAGCCGCTAAGCGCTGCGTCTGGTCAGCCAGGCGCAGCGCTTCTAATAATTCATCCAGCTCGCCGTTGAGTATCTGATCCAGGTTGTACAGCGTGAGGCCAATGCGGTGATCGGTCACCCGATTCTGGGGAAAGTTGTAAGTTCGGATCTTAGCGCTCCGGTCTCCCGTGGAGATAAAACTCCGCCGGATAGCGTCCTCTTGCGCCCGCTGCTTTTGAAGCTCTAACTCATATAACCTCGCTCGCAATATCCGCAAAGCTGTTTCGTAGTTTTTGATCTGGGAGCGTTCATTCTGGATAGCGACGGTGATACCCGTGGGGATATGCACTAAGCGCACGGCGGAATAGGTCGTATTAACGGACTGGCCGCCATGCCCGGAGGCGCAGTAGGTATCTTTACGGATATCGCTTTCTTTGATTTCTATTTCTATGTCGTCGGCTTCGGGTAGGACGGCGACGGAGGCGGCGGAGGTATGGATGCGGCCTTGGCTTTCGGTCTGCGGAATGCGCTGCACGCGATGGACGCCGCCCTCATATTTTAGCCAGCTGTAAGCTCCTTCTCCCCGTATGGTGACAATAAGTTCTTTGTAGCCGCCGACATTCCCTTCGGTGTAGTCATTTAATTCCCATTTCCAGTTCCGCTTTTCGCAGTAGCGCTGATACATGCGGGCCAGATCGCCTGCAAAGAGAGCCGCTTCATCGCCGCCGGTGCCGCTGCGGATTTCCAGGATGACATTCTTTTCGTCGTCGGGGTCGGGAGGTAGGAGAGCCAGCTTAAGCTCTTCTTCTACGTTTGCCAGGAGGGTGGTGAGGCGATGGACCTCTTCCTGGGCGAGCTCCTTCCATTCGGGGTCGTTGGCGCTATGAAGTTCATCTTGGGCGCGCAGGAGGGCTGCCCGCACGGTCTCATAACGGTGGTAAATGTCCGTTACGCGTTTGAGATACTTATATTCCCGGCCTAAGTCCCGGAGTCTAATAGGATCGGCGAGGACCTCGGGGCTATTGAGTTGGGCTTCCACCTGCCGAAACCTATCTACCACGATTTGTGCCCTATCCAGCATTTGTACAAATTTACGCACCTTCGGTGGGCAAATGGGGGTGGTTTTGCCTTTGTACTACTGGCCGCCGGTAGCGTGGCTGGAGGAGGCGGGCCGCTGGCGGGAATTTGCTGTAGGCTATCCGGCCCGGCTACCGCGCAGTTCTTATTACTATCGGTGCTACTTGCCGGCGCAGGGCTGGCTTTCTATTCCCCTGCGAAGAGATTCTCGCAAATCACCCTGGCAGGCTACCTGGCCCCCCGACTCCCGCTGGAAGCTCTACCACTTCAAGGTCAT
>JAPYWM010000186.1 GCA_028276345.1 Sphingobacterium sp. | reverse complement strand
TAGTGGCCATGTAAGCGTCAAAAGCTTGCGTGACTTGGCTGAGAAGGGTCTGGAAGGCTTTATCCTCCAGGAGGACGTTCCAGCGGCTAAGTGGGGTGTGGTTGAGGAGGTAGATAGGGTTCTCGTGGGCGGTCCAGGCAGCCTGGTCAATCATAGCGAAGAGCTCTTGAGCAGGGGGATTCCAGCTCCACCAGAGGTTATAGGCGAGGCGGTTCAGGTCGGAGAGGGCTGTGGGGAGGTTGGGCCGGAAAAACGCTCGCCCCCATCGTCGCTCTTCGGTAGGGCGAGCTGCCGATAGGGGCTTGTAGTCCCACTGCCGAAGGCGGCTTTTTCGGAGGGCTATTTCGTAGGCTTCGCTATAGAGCGGGAAAAACCGCTCCCACGAGGTGTAGGTAGCCATTTGAAGGGCCTCCTGGCGAAGGCGGGCGCGGGTTTTTTCGTCCCATCGCAGGGCTCTATAGAGCCAGTTCAAGATTTGAGCCGGGGCCCCGTCAGCCCGGTGATCGATGAGCCCCAGCGCTTCTGATAAGGGTCGCACATGGGCCTTCATCCAGTGGCCATAGCCCGCTTGTAAGGAACTGAGGGTGGGCACCCCCACGCCAATGCTCTCCTGCGGCGTATAGCCCCACGGCTCATAGCGAGAAGGAAAGGCCGTCATATCTACCGCCGATAGCAGATCATAGTAGGCCACGTTCACCACGCCGTCCTGTCCTTCTAAGTAGACGGGCAGATAGGCTAAATAGACGCCTTCGCCCGGGGCGAGGGCGAGCTCACGAAGCTTCTGGTAGAGGGGGGTGTGCTGGGGATTTTTGAGCTCATGGCTCATCCAGAGGCGATGGAAGGTGTGGGGTGTGGGGTTTTCTGTGTCGGCAGGCATAGCGATGAGTAGCGCGAGCCCAGCGTCCGAGAGGGGAGCGGTCTTATAGCGCCGAACCGCCTCCAAAAGGTCCAGGGTGCCTTTGTTGGCGAGCTCGGGTCGGCCGCTGTGCAAAAGCCACCGCATAGGAGCATCTTCTGGGAGCCCCCACGTGCGGCGTAGGTTTTCTAGAAAGGCTTTTCCAGCCTCGGGGCGAAGGGTAACGGGCACATCCCAGCCGTTTGGCGTAATCACATCGGGCGGGCGCCCGAGGTAAAGGTTAGCCTCTTCGCCCACCAGCTCACTGACGGTGGTGGCGACGTCGGCCTCTTGCCAGGCAGCGCGCTCTAAGGTGTATTTGGCGGAGAGGCCGCGCGCAGCGGCCCATCGTTCTGGCGCTTCTTCAATGGGGTGCCCTTCGGCGGCCCGCCCCACCACCGTCGCATGCGTCGTAAAAACCGTCGCTACCATCGGTTTATGTCGCCGTAGATACAGCACCCCCGCTCCCGTTAGCCATTCATGAAAATGCGCCACGACTTCCCCTATTTCTTCCCCATAATAAAACTCCAGAAAGCTCCCAATCGCCAGCCCCGCCGCATAACCGAATATCGCCGGTTCTATATAATCCCACCCACCCCACAACGAGTCCACCTCAAATTCCTCCCACAGCTCCCTAAATATCTCATCCTTACGTCCTAAAAGCGCATGAAACTCTAAAAGCCAGGCCGTTACTTCCACAGAGCCTATCTGCCACTTGCCCGGATAGACCCGCAGTCCATGCCGCCGCTCTAAGTAAGCCTGCCACTCGGTATACTCGTTTACCGCTTCCCAGTTTTGCCGGCCCTGCGCTATATATGGACCCACCAAAATATATCCATCCCCAAAGGCTCGCAAAGCGTATGGGACTTTTCCTATCAGAACTGTGTGAATGCCCCCTACCTTGTTGCACACTTCCCAGCTCACCTCAAAAAGCCATCGCCGTCCACTTTCTTGCATACTCCAAAAGTAAGACTCGCACAGGGCTTGTACTTTTGAAGGAGATGGGGCGCCTTGTTTTTCTGATCTTGATGGGTCTCCTTTTCGCTCAGGGCACGGCCACGGAAGAAGTGGACGTAGATGAGCTGGAGGAGCTTTTCGGGAACCCGGGGGCCAAAACGGGGGTATCTTCTGATACGGTGGCTCTGGCTGGGCAGGGCGCGCGGGATCCCTTTGCCGACGACACCCTCTACGAAAGGCCTATCCCGCCACCACCGCTCCGCCTTATTGACTCGCCTCGCTCCCCCCGCCTCACCTTAGACCCCACAGTCAATAAACGCATCCGCACCACCCGCTCCTTCCAAGTCCAGATCGTCCGCCCAAAGCTCCAAAATAATAAAGGCCACCCCCTCCCCTACGGCTTTGACACCTACTACCTCTACATCGTCAAAGCCGAAGAGGTACGCATCGCAGGCAAAGTCATGCGCAGCAATGGCCTCCCTGTCTACCTCGCTATCGTTAGCCCCGAAAAAATCCTCTCTGACGAACTCCCCACTGTCTTGGAAAGTCCAGCTCTTATGCTAAAAGGCATCGTAGACTACGGCGACACTATTGTAAAGTTCTTCAAAAATGAGAAAGAGCGTCTGGAAAAAACCCTGGATAGCCTTCGCAAGCTCGCCCCGCCCCCCGATGAATACCAGGCCGAACGTTTTCAAGAGCACCTTCAAAAGACCGAAGACTCTCTCTACCACGCCCAAGCCTACTATGAGCTCTATCGCGCCTTCAAAAACGCCAAAAAATCCGGCCAGGGCCTCATTCAGTTTTTCCTGAGCTACCCCTTCAATCGGGATTTCATGCACTCTATTTATGCCCGTCCGTATGCCCTGCCACAGTATCGCCCCCCCACCTCCGACGCCGCCCCCCAAAAAACCACCCGAAAGTCCCGCTAAACCCCGTAGCTTTGGCAGGTGCGTGGCTCGGCTATTCCTCACCTCATCATCATCAACGCCCTCATCTGGCTGGTTAGCTTTCGCTTTCCGGGGCTCCCTCTTCTCCTCGCCCTGCATAAAGCCGACTCGCCAAACTTTGCGTACTGGCAGATACTGACCTACTTCTTCACACACGAGCGGTTCTTCCACATTCTTGCTAACATGCTTACCCTCTGGAGCCTCGGCACTACCGTAGAAGCCTTCATGGGTAGTGGCCGATTTCTGCGATTTTATCTGATTACAGGGCTTTTGACGGGGGTGATCTTAGCTTTTCTGGACCCCTCGCCTGCGCCAGTGATCGGAGCCTCTACGGCTATTTCGGGTGTCGTGAGTGCTTTTGCGTACTACTATCCCCGAGGCGAGTTGTATATCTTCCCGATTCCTTTTGCCATCCGGGTGCGTGCCTTGGCTATCGGCTTTGGCACGCT
>JAPYWM010000185.1 GCA_028276345.1 Sphingobacterium sp. | reverse complement strand
CGGGGAGGTGGAGTTGGTGGCGCGCTACTGGCCGGCGGGTGCGTCTACAGCTCGAGGGGTGCCCTGGGAGACCTTTGACCGGTATGCGCTTCTGCCGGCGCGCTATGGCCTTCCGAAGCCTCGAACTTCACCCGATGTGCCCGCCGAAAAGCGCCGCCTGGATGCCCTTTTCATCATCTGGCGAAATCTGGCCTACCGATTGGGTGCGCGACCGCCTTTCCCCTGTAACTACGGCTTTGGGCTCTGGACCTGCGATTATCAGCGGCCTTTTGGGCCTTTTGGGGGTGGGGTAGAGCTGGCCTCATCTTACACAACTTGCGGCACAGCGATGGGGGCAGCCGTGGGCTTTCTCGTGGAGTTTTTTCATGGGCTTTATGGGGGCAATCACTGGCACACAGCGGGCGGTGCCGGCCTGCATACTTTTCCAATTAGGCCTGCAGCACGGGGCCTGAGCGTCCAGGGCGGCGGGCCCGTCTATGCGATAGGCTACGACCGCTGGCTCATGGGCTGGAAACACCCCCAAAAAAAGTACCTCCTCTCCGCCCTTGGCGAGCATGGTGAAGAAGTGCCCACCGACCTTATGATGCCCCAGCAGCCCCTGCGACAGCGCTTTATCCTAAGGGATTTCATGACTACGGGCGATGTGGTGCGGATTCGGTTGCCTTACTTAGAGCGGGGCGGTCCCGCCGTCAAAGCCCAGTATCTCTGGATAGAAAATCGCCAGTTTGTCGCCTCCACCGAAACCTGGGCGGCTTATAGCCCAACCCGATGCCCCGATAATCCCTTTCCAGACTGCCCCAAAGGCGTGCCTGGCCTGTATGCCTACCTCCAAGTAGGCAAAGACCTCAAGGAAGGCCCCGATATTTATAGCGCTTCTCCCAGCCACCCCAACGGTTTGGGCAGCTGGATTTTCTGGCTACCTGCCGATGGACGGTACGATTTTTACTTTGATACTTTACATCGCCAGCCCGGCAATCCCGCCCAAAACTGCAACTGGGGCCATCCAAACATCCCCATAGACCGCTCTAAAAGCCTCCCTAATCCCTTCCTCGGCCTGCATGACTTTTATTTAGCCTACGATGAGAATGGTGATGGCCGCCTCTCCAGCGGTGATAGAAGTCTCGTGGGATTGAGCCTTGTGGAAAACGACTCGGTTATCCACACGGCCTTTGGGGCTGGGGATGCGTGGGATGGATGGAGCCGGCGCACGGGCTTCTGGCGCCTGAGCTTGGAGACTAACCCCGCTCCCGTTCCCGTCTACACCCTCCGGTCAGAAGAGGGCTATCAACGACCTCCTGCGCAGCCGCCTCAGCCTTACGACAACCGCATCATCTGGCTAAGTGGCCTTTCCATCACCCTTCTGGATGAGAGACCCGACGGCGCTGTCCTCATAGAGGTGGCTTGGGATGATTTTACTGTGCGGAAAGATGTGCGGTGGTGCGGCGATATTCGTCTCTCGCCTAATCCGTTTGATAGTCTTGCGCCTTCGCTGATCCTGCGCAAAGCCACCCTCCTTTTAGACCGCAGCGAAAGTCCTGTTTATGCCGCAGCCAGAAGCTATGATAGCCTCACAAAGCGCTTCTGGTTTAGCGATACGACGCAGCTGCGCTTGCTGCCGGGAGCTATTCTGGAGCTTAGAAGGGGTAGGGTTGTGCTGCGGCGGGGGAGCCGGCTGATTTTAGAGGCAGGGAGTATGCTGCGGGGAAGGGGGAAGATTATCGTAGAGCCGGGGGGGGCGGTGGAGGTACAGCCGGGTGCGTCTCTGTCCGTGCCTCTGCAGCAGCGCCGAAAGCCCTGAGGGAAGGCTTGCTTTGCACGATTTTTGCTTATTTTGTCTTACGGATGCGAGTGTCTGTTTGGCTTTTAGGGCTTGCTCTATGCTGGGCGCAGAGCGAGATAGCAATTCGGGCCGCCCTGGAAGGTAAAGGGGATGGACCCGTAGAAGTAACCCTGCGTCAAGGCTCCCGAAGTGTCCGGATGCCCGCTCAAATCCAAGAAGGGCTCCTCCACCTCTCCTGGCCCGCTCACTGGCAAGGCCCTGCAGAGATTATCCTATCTGCCCCGGGGTATCTGCCCGTGCGGTATAAACATCCCCTCTCTCCCGGTAAGCCCCATTACTTAGACTTGACAGACCCTAAGAGCCTGCACGAAGGCAGTAGCTTCGTCCTCATAGCGGGAAAGGCGCATTTAGCGGCGGGCGACTTGGGCCAGCTCCCCGACGAAACCCACCCCATCATCAACGCCTATGATATAGAGCTTTTTTATCTAGCGCAAAAAAGCCAGGACCTCAAAGCCGATTTCACGGGTGATGGGCGCGTGGATGAGGCCGACTTCGCCTTACTTTTGAAAAATCAGAATCTTCTTCTTCGTTCGGTGCTATGAGAAGGCTCCTGCTGATATGGGCTTGCACGTATGGACTGGGGCAGGATACGATTGGGGCGGAGGCGAGGGTGCGGGGGGATTATGTGGAGGTGGATTTTTGGTGGCGGTCGGGGGTAGGGTATGTGCCGGTGGCGGCGAACTTCGTTTTAGTTTGGCCAGAGGCCCATGCCTTGGATTGGTCGCAGGTCGCTATAACTCAGCGGGGCCTTTGGGATGCCGCGCAAAGCCCCCTGTATCGTCCGCTCTACATCACGCAAAGGTTAGAAGACACAGCCCAGCGGGTAAGCCTGAATCTCCTTCCGCAGGACCCCGCTCAAGGCCTCCCTATTCCTAACCAGCGGACCTTAGTGGGCCAGTATCGGGTGCCCATTGCCCAGTTTGGCCCCACCTTACAACCTCGCTGGGGCATGGAAAGCGGAGAAGTCGTAGGTCTCGCCCGCCGAGGCGAAAAAAGTCGCTTCGTATTTGTACCTGTGGGCGCGGTAACTTTATGCCCCTCTGTGGCTGGATTTCGGGTACAGGTGCAGGGGGGAGAGCTTTCTCTCCTGCCTCCAGCTGACTTTCAGCCGCAGAACCTCACCATCACCTGGTACCACAATGGCCAGCCCATAGGCAGTGGGGCTACCCTATCTATTCCTGCTCAGGCTAATGGCCTATTTTATGCCGAGGTGGTGCATCGGTGCGGCTCCTCGGCCTCGTCGGATACCGTAGCCCTCAGTACTACGGGGGTGGGATTAGCTTCGCAAGGCGCCTGGCATGTGTATCCCCTTCCTGCTCGGGAAGTGCTCTATGTGATAGCCCCTGAGCGGGCACCCTGTACCTATGAGCTGAGCGATCTTTCTGGGCGAAAGCTCCTTCAAGGCCGGTGGGAAAGCGGAGACCGTGCGCCGCATA
>JAPYWM010000184.1 GCA_028276345.1 Sphingobacterium sp. | reverse complement strand
GATTGAGGTCCCGCCGCTGGACGTTTTCTACGAGCGCAAAGGTCAAAAGCTGGGTATTGTCGGCAGCTCGCACATAGGCTGGGATAGTAGTTAGGCCGGCTGCCTTCGCCGCTCGCCACCGCCGCTCCCCAGAAATGATCTGGTATCTTTCCCCCACCTGCCGAACTGTAATCGGCTGAATCAGCCCATGCTGCCGGATAGACTCCGTAAGCTCCGACAGCTCCTCCTCGTCAAAGTCAAGCCGGGGCTGATAGGGATTCCGCTCGATCTGGTCAATGGGGATCTCCTGCACGGTATGCGACTGCTGGATGGTCTCTTCATCGACAGGAAGGATGGCACCCAGGCCCCGTCCTAAGCCACGTTGGGTTTTCATGCCGGTACGGGGAGGTTATTGCGCTGGAGGATTTCTCGTGCAAGGGTAAGGTAATCTACGGCGCCCCGGCTGTGAATATCGTAGCGAATCACGGGCTTACCATGGCTGGGGGCTTCACTGAGACGGGCGTTCCGCTGAATCACCGTCGAAAAGACTACCTTCCCAAAGTGGCGCTGAACCTCTTCTACCACCTGCTTCGAAAGGCGTAGACGGGCATCAAACATCGTCAAAAGAATCCCCTCAATCGTCAGGCTGGGATTGAGGCGCTGCTGGACGATCTTGATGGTGTTGAGGAGCTTGCCCAGGCCTTCCAGCGCAAAGTACTCGCACTGCACAGGAACGAGCACACTATCGGCTGCCACAAGGGCATTCACTGTCATGAGGCCCAGTGACGGCGCACAATCCAGGATGATAAAGTCATACGCGTCCCGAATAGGCTGGATGGCTTCGCGAAGTTTGTATTCCCGGCGGGGGAGGTTGATCATGTCTACTTCCGCTCCCACGAGGTCGATATGCGACGGGATGAGGTGGAGCGTTTCAAAGTCGGGCACTTTGAGGATGCAGTCGTAGGGGTCTGCCACTTGCCCGGTGATCACGTCATAGATGGTTTGTCGGACGTTGCGGGGGTCGAAGCCCAAGCCTGAGGTGGCGTTCGCCTGGGGGTCTACGTCAATGACGAGGACTTTGAGTTCGTATACGGCTAAGGCTGCGGCGAGGTTGATAGCAGTGGTGGTTTTTCCGACGCCGCCCTTTTGGTTGGCGATGGCGATGACCTTACTCATACTTCTGTGCAAAGCTACAAAAAGGCCGTAGCCCGCACGTGAGGGCCGTCGTGCATAGCCTGGGGAAAAAGTCCAGGATATACGCTGGCCCTGCCAAAGGCTGAGAGAGGCTGTGGAAAACTCGGAATAGGAGAAATGCTTTCATGCGCCCCCGGTAAAGTGCCGGATAGGGGAGGAATCTCCTCCACGTCCCCCGCCCTCCATAGGCCCTTTGATCCAGCGTATTTTCGCCGGGTGCGGTGGTGGCTACTGAGTCTGGGGTGGCTTTTCTGGGGGTGTGGAAGGGAGAAGCAAGGGCGCACCTATGTGCGGATTGCGCTATTTAGTCCGTATACGAGCTTAGACCCTCTCTACGCGCGGGACCTCGTCAGTGTGTGGCTTACTCAGCAGCTGTTTGAGGGGCTGATGCGGTATGATGACAGTCTGCAGCTCATCCCGGGGCTGGCGGCCCGCTACGACGTGCTGGATGGGGGACGGGTCTATCGGTTTTACCTGAGGCGGGGCGTAACTTATCACCAGCGGCCCGAACGGACGCTCCGAGCCGAGGATGTGCTGTACAACTGGCATCGGTTGGCCGATCCCGCCTGGGCCTCGCCGGGCAGTTATGTGTTTGAAGGGCTGATTGAAGGGTGGCATGCTTACCGGGCTGGCCAAGCCCAATCCATCTCCGGCCTCCGCACTATTGGCGACTCCATCGTAGAAGTACGTCTGGAAAAGCCTTATGCGCCGTTTCTGCACCTGCTTACGTTGCCCTACACCTACATTGCCCTCCCGGAGAGCGTGGCGGCGCTGGGGCGGGCCTTTGGGGAGCGCCCAGTAGGGACAGGCCTCTTTCGCTTGCAGCATCTGGAAACAGGCCGACTGGTGGTCATGCAGCGCTGGGAAAACTACTGGGGCGGCCCGCCGCGCCTACCCGGCCTCGTCTTTCAATGGTTTGGCAATCGTCTCTGGGCCTACGAAGCCCTCCGTCGGGGCGAGATTGACGCCATAGAGGGCTTAGATCGCAACCTCGCCTACCTCCTCCGTACCGACAGCACCTGGAAAGCGTGGGCTAACCTCCGCTCAGAACCCACCCTCGGCATAGAATACTTAGGCATAGACCGCACAGGCCCTTTACGGGAAAAAGCCTTGCGTGCTGCCCTCGCGTGGCTGATTCAGCAGCTGCCGCTCACCGAAGTGGTCTACCAGGGACATGCTACCCCAGCCAGAAACTTCGTTCCCCCTCTTCTAACAGACAATACGCCCATCTTCCCTCCCCCGCCAGCGGAGCGTACCTTAGAGAAGCTTCGCCAGACGCCCCTTACCCTTTATGCGCCGCCGGCCTCTCGGGAGCTTTGTGAGTACTTACAGAGCCGTCTCGCCCGGGAAGGGCTTCGCCTGCGGGTAGAGTACCTTCTGGGGCCTTCCCTGCGCGAACGCCTCCAAAAAACAGCGCTTCCCCTCTGGAAGGCCAGCTGGATCGCCGACTTCCCTGAGGCGGAGAACTTCCTGATTCTCTTTGAGGGGGATAAGGTGGTACCGCAGGGCCCCAATACGACGCGCTTTCGGGATAGGGAGGTGGATAGTTTGCTCAGGCTGGCGCGCCAGACGCTCAATGAAGCCCACCGAAAAGCCCTCTACGCTGAGATAGAGCGGCGAGTACTTTCCGAGTGGCCGGTGATACCCCTGTACCATCCCCACAATGTATGGCTCGTACGAAAGGAGGTACAGGGCTTTCCCTGCGGTCGGCTTACGGTGTTGTTTCCGCTGGGGGGCGTTTGGAAGGGGTCTCCGGGGGATGGCGGTAAAGAAGCTGGGGCTCCACTTGGGCACGCCACTCGGCAAACCGCTCTGCCAAGATAGCTTGCCGCGCGGTGTGCAGGAGCGACAGGAAAAAGTGAAGGTTGGCTTCGGTAGTCAGGACGAGGGCGAGGGGGTCTCCGACCCGAAAGAGGTGATGGAGATAGGCTCGTGTGTACCCATGAGGGGGGATAGGCGTAAAGTCCGTCTGGTAGCGGGCGTTGCGGAGGTTGCGGATGCCTTCCCAGGTGTAGAGGAGGCCGTGGCGGGCATTGCGGGTGGGAAGGACGCAGTCCATCATATCCATGCCTGCAGCGATGGCCTCCAGGATATCCTGCGGTGA
>JAPYWM010000183.1 GCA_028276345.1 Sphingobacterium sp. | reverse complement strand
GGATTTCCTTGGCGGAGAAGCGGATGCTCTGTCCCTCACGTGTAACGAGCATGAGCTCTTCGTCGCCTCGCAGCTCTAAGGCCGCGACGACAGGGCCGGTCTTTTCCGTGACCTGAAAGGCCCGAATACCTTTACCACCTCGGTGGGTGGAGCGAAACTCTTCCAGTGGAGTGGCCTTCCCGTAGCCGTTTTCCGACAGGACAAAGAGCGCGTGACCAGGGTCCGAAATAGGTAAGAGCGCTACGACCTGGTCGCCTTCATCCAGGTCCATGCCGATGACGCCTGCCGCTGTGCGCCCCATCGGCCGCACTTCCGTGTGCGGAAACCGAATAGCCTGCCCCTGCCGGGAGACGAGCATCACTTCCTGACTCGTCTGTTCCTGAATGAGGGTTACGCCAAGCAGCGCATCTGTGCCCTTGAAGGACAGCGCAATAATCCCTC
Organism: Sphingobacterium sp.; assembly: GCA_028276345.1. Taxonomy (GTDB): domain Bacteria; phylum Bacteroidota; class Bacteroidia; order SpSt-205; family SpSt-205; genus JAPYWM01. The sequence continues at coordinate 2,868 of JAPYWM010000183.1, read as the reverse complement.
GACTGCGGGGCCGAGCAAACTCCGAAAGGGGGGTCTTCTTGACAATGCCCGCTCGCGTCGCGAAAAAGAGCGTATGCTGCTGAACGAAGGCTTCATCCTGGAGATTGGAGACGTTGAGGTACGCTACGATACGATCGTCTGGCTGGAGGGCTAAGAGGTTCTGAATATGACGCCCCCGCTGCGCCCGGCCTGCTTCGGGGATTTCATGCACCCGCAGCCAGTAGCACCAGCCTTTGTCCGTAAAGAGCAGCAGGTAATCATGCAGGCGAGAGATGATGAGATGTTCTACGAAGTCTTCGTCGCGCAGGTCCATCGTTCGGGCACCCACGCCGCCCCGTGCCTGCGAACGGTAGGCATTCAGGTCAGTACGCTTGAGGTAGCCCTGGTGGGTGATGATGACGGCGACTTCGGTATTGGGGATAGTGTCTTCTAAGGACATCTCGCCCTCGTCGGGAAGAATCTGCGTGCGACGGGCATCTCCAAAGTCCGTTTCCAACTTCTGCAGCTCGGCACGGATAATAGCTTTCTGCTCTTCGGGATCGGCGAGGACTTTCTTGTAGTAGGCGATTTTTTCCTGAAGCTCCCGGTATTCGGATTGGATTTTTTCGCGTTCTAAGGCGGTCAGACGCTGGAGACGCAGGTCTAAGATGGCTTGGGCCTGGGTAGGGGTGAGGCTAAAATTCTGGATCAGACCTTGGCGGGCTTCTTCGGGGGTAGCGGAGCGGCGGATGAGCTGAATCACCTCATCCAAGTGGTCGAGCGCGATGAGGAGGCCTTCCAAGATGTGGGCACGCTTTTCCGCCTGGGCAAGCTCATACCGAGTGCGCCGCAAGATCACTTCATTGCGGTGGGTGAGGTAGGCTTGGAGGGCTTCCCGGAGGGTGAGGGTCTTCGGGCGGCCGCCAAGCAGGGCCACCCACTGGGCATTATAGGCCACTTCCAGGGCTGTGTGCAGGTAAAGGTTATTGAGGACGGTGCGCGGGATGGCTTCCCGTTTGAGCTCAATGACGATACGTAGGCCCTCCCGGTCGGATTCGTCGCGGATTTCGGAGATGCCCTCGATTTTCTTATTGTCAGACAGGTGGGCGATCTGTTCTACGAGGTTGGCCTTGCTGACGCGGAAGGGAATCTCCGTGATGATGATGGCACTCCGGCCACCTGGTATCGTCTCAATAAAGGCTTTACTGCGCAGGCGCAGGCGGCCTTTGCCCGTGAGGTACATCTGCCGAATGCCCTCCTTCCCGACAATATACCCCCCAGTCGGAAAATCCGGCCCTTGAATAGCCTCTATGAGCGTCTCCGGCGATACACCGGGGTCATCCAGCAAGAGCAGCAGGGCTCGCACCACATCAGAGAGGTTGTGCGGCGGAATGTCTGTGGCCATGCCGACAGCAATACCGCTGGCCCCATTGAGTAAGAGGTTGGGAAGCAGCGCCGGTAAGACAGTAGGCTCTTTGAGGGACTCGTCAAAGTTTGGGGTGAAATCTACGGTGTCCTTATCCAGATCGGATAGCAGCGTAAGGGCGATCGGCGCAAGCCGAGCCTCCGTGTAGCGCATGGCGGCGGGGGCATCGTTGTCTATGGAGCCGAAGTTGCCCTGGCCTTCTACAAGGGGGTAGCGAAGCGACCACGGCTGCGCCATACGTACCATGGCCTCATAAACGGCGCTATCGCCATGCGGGTGATATTTACCCAGCACTTCACCAACGATCCGGGCGGACTTTTTGAAAGGCTTATCAGGGGTCAAGCCCAGTTCCAGCATGCCGTACAAGACCCGCCGCTGAACCGGTTTGAGACCATCCCGCGCATCCGGAAGCGCCCGCGCTACAATCACGCTCATCGCATAGTCTATGTAAGCGCTGCGCATCTCGTCAACAATCTCCCGGGCAATGATCTGACTCACGGGCCAAAGATACGGCGGGGAAAGGGGATTTTTGCGGCGTGCTTTCCCAGTGGCCGTGAAAGTACCTCAGACTTGATGCGCATTCTGCCCTTCCTTAGCAGCTTGTACATGGCTGGAGGGTGTGCGAAACTACCTCTACAGCTACTTCGCTTATGGCAAGCCCTTTTACCACTCGGGCCGACCTGAGAACCGCTCACCCCCCTTTTAGCGCCACTCAGGCCTTTCCAGAGAAAGGGCGGCTTTACACGTAACGATTCTTGTGTATATTTGCCACATGGCTACCTGGATACGTCCGGTCCTACCCCTTGTCCTGGTGGTAGGGCTTACTTACACCCAGACTCTGGAGGAGCTGGCCCGCCGCAAAATGCACATTACCGACAGCCTCAATCGCCTCTATCAGATGGGCCTCTGGCCACCTACCCCACCACCCGGTACGCCCCTGCCGCTGAGTTTGCCGGAGTCCGACTGCCAGAATGCTATCCCCGTCTGTCAGCAGACCTACACCTATTCCGCCTCTCCCCCTGACTATGGCACTATTCAAGAACTCGGCAATAACACCTGTCTCCTCAATAGAGAACAAAAAACCGCCTGGTTTATCTTCACGGTGCAAAACTCCGGCACCTTCGGCTTCATCATCAATACCACCTATGACTATGACTTTGCGCTCTTTGACTACAATGCTATTGGCGGCTGTGGGGGGACGGCCACGGCTACGCCTATCCGTTGTAACTACTCCGCCCAATATGGGAATACTGGTTTAGACGCTAATAACCCCCAGCCCGGCAGCATGCAATGGAATGCCTCCCAGCCTCCCATCATGCCCGGCCTCAATGTCACCGCCGGCCAAACTTACCTCCTCGTCGTAGATAACTGGACTAGGGATGCCACGGGCTTTACGATTACCTTTACAGGAACCGCGCAAATCTTTGATAACATCCCCCCAGGTATCGCCAACGTCCAACCCA